>DIVM01000118.1 GCA_002435835.1 Firmicutes bacterium UBA6132 | reverse complement strand
CTTTCGCTTCGCTCAAGGCACAAACGTAATGAAAATTGTTGCCTGAGCGTAATTTTATTTTATAATAATACATAGGGTACTCGGTATACTACAAATCACGGGTAGGTGAGTGGGCTGCTTCAAAATGAAGTGACTGCATAATTATATGTGTAAATCGACTTTTCAAGCACAAATAAGTGTGTCTTTGAACACGTAACCTTATCTTTGTTTAAACAATTCTCGTTTAATGCTAGGCTGCCAGTCAATGTCGTTTCTCCCTATAATTTTTTGAACACATAGTTCAGAAAGGAGTTCCTATGGCTTTAAAAATCGTGTATAAAATTTGTTGTGGTATTGATGTCCACAAAACTTTGTGGTTGCGTGTATTGCTTCCGCTGATTCTAAAGGTATCACAACTTACAAGAGCCATCGCTATTCAACCTACACGAAAGGTTTGAAAGAGCTGTTACAATGGCTACTTGATAATAACTGCAAGGATGCAGAAATAATTCTCATATTTAATATATACTATTAAAAACAATATGTCTATAATAATTCCGAATATCATAATAACCATTGTATCACTTTTTATTCATATTCTTAAACTCGAACAAAAGTGGCTGTTGCACTAAGGAATTAGTGTAACGCCATTTTTATTGCAATCGGGACCACTGGCTCAGCCGGTGGTTCGCCCTTGCCCTATAAGGGCATGTTACTTCTTGATCCTTGTTTTACAAGCAACATTAAATGTTAATTTTGTACTCGCAGCATTAGCAGCTTGTACAGGATCACTTCTATACTCATACTTTAACGACAGCTACTACTGGGTTGTAAACANNAATGATATTAAATGCAATATTTTAATTTATAAAATAAACAGCTTTCGGCAAAACATGTCGAAAGCTGTTCTTTTATTATTTTCTTCTATTATCTTTATTTTTATTTTCTAATTTATTATTAATAGTTTTACTAACAAAACTATTGTTATTATTCGTTTTGTTGTTTTCGCTTTCTTTTAATACATCCCTGTCTTTATCATCAAATGTATTATTCAATTCATAAATAATGTAATTATTTTTATCATTTAATTTACTGTCCTTTTCTCTGTAAATATCTTGATTTTTATTATCATTATTATTTTGATTTCCCTGGTACTTATTAGCCATATTCTCTACTTCCTTTCCCATTTTATGAAACTTATCCGTTTACTGAAATTATATATACTTAGTTATTTCCAAAACGTATTTAATCATACAGCTATAAAAATTTCTATCGAATTTTTATTTTTCACAAACGGAGCTTTAGGAGAATTCTTCGTGATTCAGGAGCTGGAGATTATATAGCTCAAACAATAGCACAAACTGCATTGTCGCCAATTTTACTTCCATTTGTTATAGCATCTTTCATTTTCTTTACGTACTCAAAAACAGGTTCTACACAATCTTCGCCGTATTGAGCAACTATTTTAACAATTGCGCTTCCCACTATTACTCCGTCAGCATATTTTGACATTTCTTTAGCCTGCTCAGGGGTTGAAATTCCAAATCCAATAGCACAAGGGATATTTTGGGCTTCTTTGACTAATTTAACCATCTCTCTTAAATCAGTTTTTATTTCGCTTCTTACACCGGTAACCCCCATGGATGAAACACAGTATACAAATCCATCCGCTTCTTTTGCAATCATTTTTATTCTATCATGTGAGGTAGGTGCAATTAATGATATTAAATCCACACCATACTTAAGGCAAAATGGTTTTATTTCATTTTTTTCTTCAAATGGAAGGTCTGGAACTATTATTGCATCTATTCTAAATTCGTTGCAATTTTTGAAAAATTTTTCTATTCCATAAGTATATATTGGATTAATATAAGTCATAAATGCTAAAGGAACATCCACTTTTCTTCTAACTCTTTCAACCATTTGAAATATTTTATCCGTAGTTGTTCCTGCTTTTAATGCACGTTCATCAGCTTGTTGTATAACAATTCCTTCTGCTACAGGATCTGAAAACGGAATGCCTATTTCAATTAAATCTGCTCCAGCTTCCTCCATTTTAATTATGAGATGCTCTGTTATTTCCAAAGATGGGTCGCCTGCTGTTACAAATGGTATAAAAGCTTTTTTATTTACAAATGCATTTTTTACTTTACTCATATATTTGAACCCCCTTGTATCTTGCTATAGCTGCTACATCCTTATCTCCTCTGCCGGATAAGTTTATTACAATAATTTTATCTTTATCCATGGTAGGAGCAATTTTCATAGCATGATAAACAGCATGTGCACTTTCAATTGCAGGAATGATTCCTTCTTTTCTTGAAAGATATTCAAAAGCTTCTACTGATTCATCATCTGTTATTGGTACATATTTTGCTCTTTTAGTATCGTGAAGAAACGAATGCTCCGGTCCTATTCCTGGATAATCAAGACCTGCTGAAATAGAGTATACTGGTGCAATTTGTCCATATTCATCTTGACAAAAATATGACTTCATTCCATGAAAAATCCCTTTACTTCCATTTGCAATGGTAGCTGCATTTTTATCCGTATCAACTCCATGTCCTGCAGCTTCACATCCAATGAGCTGAACTTCTTTATCTTCTATAAAATCAAAAAAAATTCCCATAGCATTGCTACCTCCTCCAACGCATGCTATTATAACGTCAGGCAATTTATTTTCAAGTTGCAGCATTTGTTGTTTTACTTCTTTTCCTATAATGCTTTGGAAATCACGCACCATAGTTGGAAATGGATGGGGGCCCATTACAGAACCAATGACATAATGTGTATCTTCAACACGTGAAGTCCATTCTCTGAGTGTCTCATTTACTGCATCCTTTAAAGTCTGTGTGCCGCTTGTAACAGAATGAACCTTAGTGCCTAAAAGTTCCATTCTAAAAACATTTAATGCTTGGCGGTCAGTGTCTTCTTTGCCCATAAATACTTCGCATTCCATGTCCATTAAAGCTGCAGCAGTTGCGGTAGCCACACCATGTTGTCCTGCACCTGTTTCTGCAATAACTCTCTTTTTTCCCATTTTCTTTGCAAGAAGCACCTGCCCTAAAGCATTATTAATTTTATGGGAACCTGTATGGTTTAAATCTTCTCTTTTTAAATATATTTTAGCTCCACCCAAATCTTTTGTCATGTTTTCTGCATAATACAACATAGAAGGTCTGCCAGTATAATTATTAAAAAGGTATCTTAATTCCTCACAAAATTCTGCATCATTTTTATAATGATTATATGCTTTTTCTAATTCGATCACTGCATTCATTAATGTTTCAGGTATATATTGCCCACCATGTTCACCAAATCTTCCATTTAACATCATTTCACACTCCTTATTTTTGTAACAATTTTTATTATTTTTTCTTTATCTTTAAAACCATTTGTTTCTACCCCACTGCTCACATCCATGCAATATGGGCTGCATAAATTTTGTGCCTCAAGTATATTTTTTAAATTAATTCCACCAGCTAAAAAATATGGTTTGTTTACCGTTATTGTTGATATTAAGGACCAATCAAATGTAATTCCACTTCCGCCATATTGTTTTTCATGATAAGCATCAAACAATAAATAATTACTTGAAAATTCATCAGCCATTTTTATATCATTCAAATCTTTTACTCTCACTGCCTTTATTATTTCATTATGAATATATTTTTTTAATTTTTTAATATATTCTTCACTTTCATCTCCATGAAGTTGAACTATATCTATAATCTTTAAATTACAAAGATGTACTATATGTTCAATATCATCATTTACAAATACTCCAACTGCTTTTATAAAAGGGTTTAAATGCGATTTAAGATTTTCAGCCACAATATCAATGACCTGTCTTTTGCTTTTTGCAAATACAAATCCAACATAGTCAGGTAATACTTGATTAACAGCTTCAATATCTTCAATTCTTGTTAATCCACATATTTTAATTTTGCCCATTGCACACCACAAAATTATCACCTCGAAGACTGTTGAGCATTTCTTTTTTATTTTCACTTCTCATGAGAGTTTCCCCAATTAACACTGCATCAACATTTGCTTTTCTCAGCTCTTTTATATCTTCAGGTGTTTTTATGCCGCTTTCTGCAACAAAAATTATGTCTTTTGAAACTAATTTGCGAAGTTTTATGCTATTGTTTATATCCACTTCAAAAGTTTTTAAATTTCTGTTGTTAACTCCAATCACTCTTGCTTTTGATTCTATGGCACATTCAATTTCTTGCTTTGTATGAGCTTCCACAAGTGCAGAAAGTCCTAATTCATCACATATTTCAATATATTTTTTAATTGTATTTTTATCAAGAAGCGAGCATATGAGCAATACTGCATCTGCACCTATTATTTTTGATTCATAAATTTGATATTCATCCACCGTAAAATCTTTGCGAAGTACTGGAATTTTAACCGTGTTGCTAATTTCAGTTAAATGCTCATTTTTACCTTTAAAATATTCAGGTTCCGTCAATACAGAAATTGCGCTTACTCCCGATTCTTCATATTCTTTAGCAATTTTTAAATAAGGAAAATCTTCTGCAATTATTCCTTTCGATGGAGAAGCTTTTTTAACTTCACAAATAAAAGATATTTCTTTTTTTCTTAAAGATTTTTCAAATGCAAAATCCTCACGTTCGTTAAACTTTTTTATTTCTCCATTTTGGTATATACTATTTTTAAGTTCATTAAGAGGTACTTCCTTTTTAAATTCCTTAACTCTAATTTTACTTGATTCTGCAATGGTGTTTAGTATCATAAAATTACCTAACCTTTTTACAATTAATTTTCTTCGTTGGACAACTGAATAAATCTATTTAACTTTTCCATAGCCTTGCCGCTATCAATAATATTTGCTGCAATTTTTACACATTCTTTCATTGTTACATTGTCATTAGCCATATAAATACATACAGCAGAATTTAATAAAACAACATCCCGTTTTGGCCCTTTTTCTCCACTTAAAATCTTTCTTGCAATTTCAGCATTTTCTATGGGGTCTCCTCCAACTAAATCTTCTTTTTTGCAATATTCAAAGCCAAATTGCTTTGGGTCTAAAAAAAAGCTGTTTATATTTCCATCATTAACTTCACAAACTGTAGATTTTGTACTAAGTGTTATTTCATCCAATCCATCCTGACCATATACAACCATAGCTCTTTTTACACCAAGGTTTGCTAAAACTCGTGCAAGAGGCTCAACTAAATTTTCATCATATACACCTAACAACTGAATGTTTGCTCCAGCTGGACTTACAAGAGGTCCTAATATATTAAATATTGTACGAACTCCAAGCTCTTTTCTTACAGGGGCTGCATATTTCATAGATGAATGATATTTAATTGCATACATAAAACATATGCCTATTTCCTTTAAAATCTTTTCACTCTTTTCAACAGAAATATCTATTTTAACTCCCAACGCTTCAAGCACGTCTGCACTTCCACATTTGCTTGATACGCTTCTATTTCCGTGTTTTGCAACAGGTATTCCTGCTGCTGCTATGATAAAAGATGAAATAGTAGAAATATTGAATGTATATGCTTCATCACCACCAGTACCAACAATTTCAAGAACATCGCTTTCATGGTTCAACTTAGTGCCATACTCTCTCATAACCTTGGCACATCCTGTGATTTCATCTATGCTTTCACCTTTCATTCTCATGGCTGTAATAAAAGATGCAATTTGCGAATTTGTCGCTTTTCCACTCATTATTTCATCCATAACTGACATTGCCATATCAAGTGATAAGTCTTGGCTTTTTATTAAAGTATTAATTGATTGTTGTATCATTTTTTCCTCCTATTTGAATGAAATTCTTTAATATATCTTCGCCTTTTGGTGTCAAAATGGATTCTGGGTGAAATTGTAATCCATATATTTCATAATCCCTATGTTTTACTGCCATTACTTCACCATCATCATCTTCTGCAATTACTAACAGCTCATCCATCATAGATTCTCTCTTAGCAATTAAAGAATGATATCTTGCTGCTTTTATAACAGGTGGCAAACCCTTAAATATTCTGCTTCCATTTGCAATATGAATGCTGCTTTGTTTGCCATGCATCAAACGTTTTGCTAATATAATCGATGCTCCAAACACTTCGCAAATTGCTTGGTGCCCAAGACATACTCCTAATATGGGAACTTTCCCTTTCATTTGTTTTATAACATCTTCACAAACACCAGCATCTTTTGGATATCCCGGTCCTGGAGATATTATAATGTGAGTTAAATTAAGATTTTCAATTTCAGCAACTGTCATTTCATCATTTCTGATAACTTTTATTTCATTGCACATACTACCTGCAAGTTGTACTAAGTTATATGAAAAACTGTCATAATTATCTATTAGCAATATCATTCTCTTTTACCTCGCTTGCTTTAATTATAGATTCCATCACTGCTTTAGCTTTGTTTTCAGATTCCTCGTATTCATTTTCTGGAATGCTGTCTGCAACAATTCCACCTCCAGCTTGAACATAAACCTTATCATCTTTTTTCACTGCCATACGAATTGCTATGCAAGTATCCATATTTCCAGAAAAATCTATATATCCAATGGCACCTCCATAAATTCCTCTGGGCTCTTTTTCAAGCTCTTCTATAATTTCGCATGCTCTAATTTTTGGCGCTCCAGATAATGTTCCTGCAGGTAGAATTGCTTCTATTGCATCAAGCGCATCATGTTTGCTGCTTATGTTGCCTTCAACCTCTGAAGTAATGTGCATTATTTTTGAATATTTGTGTATCATCATATAATCGAGCACACGAACACTTGAAAATTCAGATATTTTTCCAACATCGTTTCTTGCTAAATCAACTAACATATTATGTTCAGCAAGTTCTTTTTCATCTTCTAACAATTCTTTTTCCAACTCTTTGTCCTGTTCTTCATTTTTTCCTCTTGGTCTTGAGCCAGCTACAGGGAACGAAGAAAGCCGCCCATCCTGCAACTTCACCAGCGTTTCTGGAGATGTGCTTATTAACTGAACATCATCTATTTGAATAAATACCATGTATGGGGATGGATTCGTTGTCCTTAATACACGATACGCATTTAAAAGACTGCTTTTATAACTTGTTTCAAATCTCCTCGATATAACAGCTTGAAAAATATCACCCTTTGTTATATACTGCTTAGTTTTTTCTACCATGTTGCAATATTCTTCTTTTGATACATTGCAAATAAATTGAGGTTTCTCCTGTATATTTTGATTAGGTATTAAAGATAAATCATTAATTAAATTAACTATATCATAAATATCATTTAAAGCCTTATTGTAACTGTTTGTTAAATCATCAGTTTTCATATTCACAACAATATTAATTTTTTGTTTTAAATGATCATAGACAATAACTTTATCAAACAACATTAAATCAAAATCATTAAAATTACTTTCTTTAAACTTCAAAACAGGCTCTGCATATCCAAACACGGAGTAAGAAAAATATCCAACAAACCCACCTGCAAATGGAGGCATGCCCTTTATCTTAGGAGCTTTATATTTCTTTAAATATGTTCTAATTACTTCCATTGGTTTTTTTGTATAAATAATATTATTTTCATTATTTTCATCCTCTATAGTGACACAACCACCTTTACAGGTAGCTCGAGCTATTGGATTAAATCCTAAAAATGAATACCTTCCCCATTTTTCGCCACCAACAACACTTTCAAAAAGATAATATTTTTGACTCACTTGAGATATTTTACGAAGCAATGTAATTGGAGTAATAATATCTGCGTAAATCTCTTTACAAATCGGTGTAATGTTGTATTCCTTAGACAACTTTTCAATTTCATTTAAATTTGGGTTAATGGCATTGAACTTTAAATTTTTCATTTTAAAAACCTCCTTTTATTTTTATTTTTATTTGCGTTTACTATTTTAGGGTATAAAAAAAAGCTTTTGACCCTGTAAATTTATACAGGGACAAAAGCTTTAAACTTCTGCGGTACCACCCAATTTGACATATTATAAAATACGTCCGCTCATCTGCATACAAACATATGCACTCAACTGATAACGGACAGAGTTCCCGTAAGCTACTACTCCTATCTAAAATTCAAATAGTTTCGGGCTTCCCTCACAAGTCCATTCAGAAAAATCTATGTTACCACATTCTCATCACCAGTGGTTTTCTGTATACATTTAACTTTTCTTACTCCTCTTGTTCAACGGTTTTATATTAAATGAATGATACAGTAAAAAAAAAAATTTGTCAAGTGTTTTTTTAGTTTTCAATTTTAAAAAACCGTACCCATAAAAGCGTCACATGATTAATACTAATATTATAAGGGTATATTTAAAAATGGATGATAATCTCCAGGTCTTGCGTAATTTTCTGTATAGCCAAGAATCATATTATTTTGGTCAATAACTGCCGTGTACCAAAGTAAAAGAGGTTCCTCCTTAAATGATTTTAAATATTTCTGCAGAATTACATCGGGATAAGCGATGTTTATATGTGTTTGCAAACGTTTTGGTTCTTTGTTACAGTATTTTTTAATAAAGCTATGAAGATACTCATACTCAATCAGTGTTTCATCTATATTTTGTGGATAAAACTCATATGGCAAGTATAAATATTCAAAAGAAATAACTTTTTCTTTGAAATACATTAAACGAGTAATTCTATGATATTTTTCACCGGGTAGAAGCATGAGCTTACTGGACTTATTAGAATCTGTATTAAGAACTTCCATGCTCACCACTTTATGATCATCCGAAAAACCTTTACCAGAAATTTTTAATGTGGGAACTTTACCATCAACCATATTAGAAAATATGTTATCTGGCACTTTTACAAAAGTTCCTTTTCCCTGTATCCGTTCGACTACACCTTTAATATGCATCTGTGTAATGGCAGTGCTGATTGTCATACGTGAACAATTAAACATTTTAGCTAATTCATTCTCTGATGGAATTTTATCCCCTATCTTAAGCACTCCCTCTCCAATTTTCTCATTAATATAATTCTGAACTATCACATACTTTGGAGTATAGCTATCCATATAAAGCCTCCATTTATACTTCCTTTTTAATCAAGCATTTATCTTGATTAATAATATATTCCTCGAAAAAGCTCCAATAAGGTATATACGGCATACCATCCTGGTTTAAATTTGTAGTTATGCTCGAAATAATAGTTGGCTTAAGTTTAAGGCTCTCAAGCTTATCTACGTTATTTTTAAATACCTCATAAGGATTATCATTAAGAACTACTTGTCCGTCATCAACAACAATAACTCTTGTAGCATACTTAGCAACTACTTCCATATCATGTGTTACCATAATTAGTGTACCTTCGTGGTAGTCGACCAATTCTTGCATAAGTTGAAGAATACCCTGAAGGTCTTTTTCGTCAAGCCCTGTTGTAGGTTCATCAAGCATAATAATTTTTGGATTAGAAACTATCATCGTTGCAACAGCAAGACGTTGTCTCTGACCTCTTGAAAGGGAAAAAGGATGTTCCTTTTGCCTGTTTGTTAAACCTACAATATCCAGTGCCCTATTTGTCATAATACTTATTTCATCCGTTGGATAATTGTTGTTTTTAAGCCCAAATTCAATTTCCTCACGAACAGTATCGCAAAAAAGCTGGTTATCAGGATTTTGGAATACATAGCCAATATCAAGAATCATTTTTGATATGTCAGTTTCTTTTGTGTTATGCCCATTTATTATAACTTGCCCTTCAGTAGGGTGTAAAATTCCCAGCAGGTTTTTCATAAGCGTTGATTTTCCAGAACCATTATGTCCAACAATTGCAAAATACTCACCTTTATAGATATCAAAATTGATATTTTTTAGTATCATTTTATCTGAAGTAGGATATTTAAAGCTAAGTTGCTTTATTTCTGCAACCTTCTCAGATCCTTTAATTGTATAATCTTTATACTTTATAGTCTTAAAAGATATTTTATTATTTATTAACGATTCTCTTGCAAATTCAATTACATCATCCCTCTTAATAGGGTACTTTTCTTTTTGAGAACTTAATCCACAATCTATAAGATGCTTTGCTAGTCTTATATGATCAGGTATACGTACTCCTATATCATTTAAATAATCATAATTTTCATAAAAAATTTTTCCTGGTTCACCATTGAGAGTAATTTTACCTTCATGCATTACCATAACTCGGTCTGTAAATTCCATTAAGTCAGTAAGCTCGTGCTCTATTACAAGAAATGTCATTTTACTCTTGTCATCAGTTCCTTGCTGCTCAAGTTCAATTTCATCTTTTAGTTCCTGGAGAATATCCATTACTTCTTGCTTACTTATTGGATCAAGGTCAGTTGTTGGATCATCCAAAATTATTATGCTTGGTTTAATTGCTAAATTCGATGCAATACTTACCTTTTGCTTCTGTCCACCAGAAAGTGAAAAAGTTAAACGTTTAGCTATATCTGTAATACGAAGCTTTTTCATTGAATATTCAACTCGATTAATAATTTCATCATGCTTATATCCTTGGCACTCCACTCCAAGAGCAACCTCATCACTTACACGTATTGAAAATATTTGATCCTCAGGATTTTGGAAAACCATACCAATATGACTGCTCAATTCATGAATTTCTACCTTTGCAGTATTAAGTCCGTTTATCTTTACCTCTCCATACATATCTCCTACGGATAGATGCGGAATAATACCATTAAGGCATTTAGCAAGAGTAGTCTTTCCCGATCCAGATGAACCACAAAGAAGCACAAATTCACCCATATTAATTTTAAAGCTTTGATTATCTATAGCTTTTTTTTCACAACCAGGATATACGAAGCTTAAATTATTTACTTCTACAACTTCTCTATTTTTCATATTTTCACCCCATTAACCCATAACGTATTTGTCAACACCAAGTTCAAGATAATAACGAATAATTATACTACCTAAAAAAGAAACTAAGCAATAAAATAGAATTATATAATCATATTTTGTAAATTTAAAATCCTGATAATATTCTTTCCATGCCCTCTTTCCAAATCCTTTGGACTCAACTGCAATTCCAGTTACACGACTTTTTCGCAAAGAGTTAATGATAAGAGGAAAAACTGCTAAACGAAATGCCTTAAAGTTATTTTTCATGCTACCATATTTAACTCCTCTAATAATCTGAGCAGTCTTAATGTTTGACATTTCAGTAGAAACTAGTGGGAACATTTTTAGGGCACCCATCATCATAAAAGCAACACTTAATGGAATGTGCATTTTCATCATTGCCTTTGCAAGACTTGCAGGGTCTGTAGTACATATTAAAATCAATGCCACGACTGCTGGAACTGAAGCTCTAAATCCAAGCATCAACCCGGTACGGAAACCACTATCTGTAGCAATAAGAGGGCCTAACTTAAAAAATACAATTTGATCTGGGAAATTATAATTATAAAAAGTTGAAAAAACAACAGATACTAAGGCAAAAATTACAATGGCAACAAGAAGTCCCTTTATTGGGCGTATATCAATATGCGCTGATAACCATATTGGAAGAACAAGAAATGCACAACCAAGTAGATATTCAAATTGTGTAAAAAATAAAGGTATTGTAGCAAAAACAAGAATAAATATTAATTTAGACCTAGGATCTAACTTATGAACCCATGTATTTTTTTCATAATTTATTTCCATGTATTAACCCTCCTAATTTTATATTTTTTAATAATAAAAATCTATTCTTATATTTTCAATTTTAAAGAAATATTATTTATATTAATTATTAAGAACATAGTCGGCATTTTAAATATATTTTTAATTACATTGTATGTTCTGGTCTTAAGCATTTTATACTAAAGACCAGAACGCATTTCATTTTAACCAATAAGTGTATTAATTTTTTTACCCAGTTTATGTCCAAACCAACTTCCCGGTACACAAAGAACTAAAGCACCTATAAAAGCAATAGCTGAAAGACCCCAATCAATAGGAACTAAAAACAAATATAACAAAGACCACCAAACAAATGAGAAATAAATAATTGTATAAATAACAGAGAAAACAATCAAATCCTTAAAGCTATGATATACATCATCAGGATTATCAAAAGTCTTTGATCTTGCCTTCATATATAATTCAGGTAATAAAGGAGCCAATACTACCAATGCCCAGTATGCCCAATGTTCACCCTGTAAGAAAAAGTTTATAGCACACCATCCAACAGTATAGTAAAAAGCTGTCCAGCGTTTCTTAACTACACATATGCATGCAACTAAGCAAAAAGCACTGAAGAAGTGCATGAAAGAATGGTTAAATGGAAATATTACTCCTGCTGTTTTAAATACAATCCATAGCACTCGAACTAAAGCTGCAAAAACAACTACAGTTATAAGGTCAACTGCATTAAACTTTTTTGTACCTACGCTAACTTTATTTTCGTTTTCCATAACATACCTCCGATTTTTATTTGTTTAGAATAATAATACTACTTCGTCTGTTCTTAATATGGATATATTCTTAAATAATTTACTAATCTCCTATAATTCTAAATCTTCCTTGCAAAAACTTATGCCACCGTCTACTAACTCAGTTCCAAACAAACATCTAAGAATATTAAGCAAAGCATCCGTATATGGAGTTTCTATACCAATCAGTTTACCAATTTTTGCAATAGGAGCAATCCCAAAAGGAACATCCTCTGAAAGATATCTATGATTTAAAGAGGTAGGTCCCATACCTTTCACATATATTTCATTTTTAGTAAGTGCATCAAAAAGATTATCATGCTTAATTTCCCAGAAGCTATTTATTCCTGTAAGTACATCTACAATTTCACAACCTAGGGACTTAGCAACAGCAATTCTCTCAATATCCAATTTTGTAACTAAATCTACCGCTGTTCGAGATGCTCCTTCTCCATAAAATAAAAATTGCTGTGCATTTTCAATTCTTGCTGCATTAAGCAGAGTTATTGGAACATGAATTACAGGATTTGTTGTTGACATTGTAGTTTCTATTATAGAACTTGCCTTTGTAAACTGTGGGAAGTATTCATTAATCTCATCCAGTAATGGCTGCGTCTTTTCTGGTTCTGTAGCACTTACTGATATTTTTATCTTCATTCCTATATTTACATGTCCAGGTTCTTTTGAGGATGACATAAAAAGCTGAGCTCCTGTTTCAGCTACAGTAAGATTTTTCAATTGAATATCTAATCCTAAAACTTGTTTGAATTCTAAAGCACCCCAATTACTATTAAATATAAGTATCTTTTGATTTTGTGTAAGTAATGGCTTCAATCTACATGCTACTTCCCTATGAGCGTTAGCAGTTGTCATAACTATGATTAGCTCTGAGCCAGCAACCGCCTCAACAATATTCGTGGTAGCGTTTACCTTAAAATTACCATTTATTGCTCCTTCTGCTGTAATACCACTGCTATTAATAATATCTGCTTTTATCGCATCTCTAGTATTAAGTACACATTCCCCTCCTTTTGAAGAAAGATAGGCAGCAACAGCATGTCCAGTGCTACCTCCTCCAATAATTGAAAATTTCATAGCTTACCCCCTCTTAATATTTTTGTAATATATTTAAAATCCTTTCTTATTAAACATCTTTTCTTAAAGCTTAAAACTTTATGTTGTAATGTTGTCTATACAACTATGATATGATAATATATTTTTATTTATTACTAAATATTATTAATAGCTATCAAAAATAATTGTATAATTTTAAAAATTAGTTTTCTATTACCTTCGCTTAAAAAACTAATTTTATTTTTATAAAATTTAATTTTTAACATAAAAAAATCCCTAAAAATTTCTTAGGGATTTCCTACTTTTATATTACATAATCATACATACTGATAATTTTGCTGTTTTTCCTTACTTCCTCTGCTGGAATGCCAACCATTGTTGAATTAGGATTTGTATCGTGTAATACTACAGCATTAGCACCTACTTTTGTGCCTGAAGCAATATATATATTTCCAAGTATTTTTGCTGACGAACCTATTGTAACATTATCTCCTACAGTTGGATGTCTCTTTCCCTTTTCATTACCTGTGCCGCCCAAAGTAGCTCCATGAAACATGGTAACATTATTTCCTACTACAGCAGTTTCACCTATTACTACTCCCATGCCATGGTCTATGAACAAGCCCTTGCCAATTGTAGCACCAGGATGAATTTCAATGCCGGTTTTATGTCTTGCTATGTTGGAAATCAACCTCGCCAAGAAAAACCTTTGTTTTTTATATAATTTATTTGCAATTCTATATGCAATCAAAGCTTTCATATGAGGATATAAAAGCAAAACTTCTATTCTGTTTCTTGCTGCTGGGTCCCTATCAAAAATTGAATCAATATCTTCTATAATGGATTTAATAAATTTTATCATAATAGCAGTCCTTTCTTTTATAAGATAATATTAATTGTAGTTAACTATTGACAAATATTTTTCTCCACCGTCAGGTGAAACAGTCAATATTTTTTTATTTGTTCCATATTTTTGAGCTAACTTTCTTGCTGCAGCTACATTACATCCTGTTGATATACCTACTAAAATTCCAGTTTTTTGAGTAACCTCAATAGCTGTTTCTATTGCTTCTTCATCTGTTATTGTTATAATTTCATCTACATTTTCCCCGTTATAAATTCCTGGAACAAAGCCTGCTCCTATACCCTGTATTTTATGCGGTGAAGGTCTACCCCCTGATAAAACAGGAGATCTCTCAGGTTCTACTCCAACAACCATTATATTAGAGTTAAATTCTTTTAATCGTTTTGAAACTCCTGTAAGAGTTCCACCAGTACCAACAGCTGCTGTAAATATTTCTAAATCATTTAATTGATTAATAATTTCTTCTGCAGTTGTTTTGTAATGAATTTCCCAGTTTGAAGAATTATTAAACTGATCTGGCATAAAGTAACTTTTGTCCTGGTTTACCATTTCTACAGCTCTTTCTATGGCTCCAGCCATGCCTCTTCTGCCTTCAGTTAAAATTAAAGTTGCCCCAAAAGCTCCAATTAATTTACGCCTTTCAACACTCATAGATTCAGGCATTGTAATTATTACATTGTAGCCTTTTAGTTTTCCTATTAAAGCTAAACCAATACCGGTATTTCCACTTGTAGGTTCAACTATTGTACTACCTTTTTTTAGCAAACCTTTTTTTTCAGCGTCAATTATCATACCAAGAGCTGCCCTGTCTTTAATACTTCCACCAGGATTAAATTTTTCCATTTTAATAAAAATATTTTCATCTGGCATTTTTACTATAGGAGTATTTCCTATTAAACTTAAAGCGTCATAATTATTCATAACATACCATCCTTTTAAATTCACTAAAATTTAATTAAACACTAAAATGGAAAATAACATTTATATTTATATATAATAGCTTAATTTTTTATATAAAAAAACTCCATCTCTAATAAAACTATTAGAGACGGAGTATATCCGCGGTTCCACTCTTTTTGGCATATTTCATATACGCCCACTTTTTAAGCACTATCATGCTATACTATTATAACGGATAGTTCCGCAGCAGCCTACTGTAATTCGGTGCTGTACTCCAAAGGGCACTTCATATATATTTCCAATAAGTATCCTTTCAGCTGTTGGATACTCTCTCTAAAAATTCAATATATATTACTTTCCTTCTTCCTGGTATTTCCTACTATTTTAGTTGGTTTTAATTTCTATCATTATATTACATAGGTATCAAAAATGCAACTGTTTTTTTATGTTTTTAAAAATATTTCTGATTTTCCTGAATTGAAAAAGTAAATTCCACCCCTATTTCTTAAAAGATGGAATTAAGTCTTACAAATCATAGAGGTGGAAATTAATCATTCAAATTTTAGAAAGCTTTAATTCATTTCTGATATACTTATATTATCCTTTCCTACTAGTATGCCTTATGTAGGAGGTAACACATCATGGCTAACCACAAACACTTAATTTTAAGTGACAGAATAAAAATCGAACATGCTCTTAAAGATTCATTATCTTTTAAAGCAATCGGTAGGGAACTTAATAAAGACTGTACAACAATTTCCAAAGAGGTTCGATACCATATCTCCTTTAGAAAAACCGGAGCATATGGTCATTCATTCAACAATTGTCTTCATCGCAAATCCTGTGAATTNNGTCACAATAACCGCTTCTGCCGTTTCTGTTCAAAGTGTTCTTCTATCTGCCAGTTCTATGAAAAGGAAACTTGTAACTTGCTTATAAAGCCACCTTATGTATGTAATGGCTGTGGCAAGCGGAATAAATGCACTCTCGAAAAGGCTTTATATTCTGCAGTGTATGCACAGAATGAGTATGAGCTATGTCGTTCTGAATCCCGTAGCGGCATTGCAATTTCAGAAGATGAAGTAAAAGGTCTGGACAAGTTTATTAGCCCTCTAATTCGTAATGGACATTCCATTCATCATATTTGCATTAATAATCCAGATATGATTATGCACAGCGAAAAAACTATTTATAACTATGTGGATTACAACCTTTTTTCAGCAAGAAATCTTGACCTTCCAAGAAAAGTGCGCTATCGTCCAAGAAAATCTATTTCTCACTTTAAAATCGACAAAAAATGTAGAATCGGACGTACGTATAATGATTTTCTTGCTTTTATGAAAATAAATCAGGATATTCCCATTGTTGAAATTGATGCTGTCGAAGGAATAAAAGGTGGAAAAGTTATTCTGACTATTCACTTTACTGAATCACAGTTAATGCTCGCGTTCTTAAGAGATGCAAACGACTCACGCTCTGTGATTGATATCTTTGACATGCTATATATAGAATTAGGGTATGACCTTTTTAAGGAACTTTTTCCTTTGATTCTTACAGATAACGGAAGTGAATTTTCAAATCCTTCTGCTATTGAATTTGATAGCAAAGACAATCAAAGAACACGCATTTTTTACTGTGATCCTTCTGCACCTTATCAAAAGGGGGCTGCGGAAAACAATCATGAATTTATTCGTAGGATCGTTCCAAAAGGAAATAGTTTTAATTCATTTTACCAGGCTGATATCAGCTTAATGATGAATCACATAAATTCATATAATAGAAATCAAAACCACCCGTCTAACGGGTGGTTTGCTCTTGCCCTATAAGGGCATGCTACTGGCTGAGCCTCAAGGCTCACTGAACAGTCTGCCAACCGCATGTTTTTACAAACTACCCCTAAAGGGGTTATTTTTTCTTGTTTTTGTCTACAGGCTCACCCGTAAACGGGTCCATATATTCCTTTAAGCTAATTTGATCGCCTGATATATCTTCTTGTAGCTGATTCTTTATATATTCTTCTATTGCCTTTTTGTTTCGTCCTACTGTGTCTACATAATATCCTTTACACCAAAATTGACGATTTCCATATTTATATTTCAGATTTGCATGTCTATCAAATATCATCAGTGAACTTTTTCCCTTTAAATACCCCATAAACTGTGATACACTTAACTTCGGTGGTATACTTACAAGCATATGTATATGATCTGAACATGCATTTGCTTCTAATATTTCCACTCCTTTGTATTCACATAATTTTCTGAGTATTTGCCCTATATCTACTCTTATTTTTCCATATATTATTTGTCTTCGATATTTTGGAGCAAAAACTATATGATATTTGCAATTCCATTTTGTATGTGCTAAACTTTGATTATCCGTTTTGGATACCTCCTTTGTTCTTAATGCGGTTGGCCGACCACATTTATTGTAACAAAGGAGGTTTGTTTTTTCTACTCATAGCTATAAGCTTTTTAGAACCACGGGCATAGCCCGTGGTATTCATTAATACAAAAAGCTGAACAATCGTTCACCATACGATGCCTTCAGCTTTTTCCATGGAACAGATGTTATTAAAAAACTTGGTTTGGAATTGATTCCTCCAAATGAAATTATTTTAAAACCATCTCTTCTTAAAAAATAAAATTCAAAAACATAGGCATCGCTTAATGGACAGGACTTCATAAATTACCAAATTTCAAGGGTGGAAGTTACATTTGCAAAAAAACAGTCATTTTCCACTTGCTTCTTGTTGTATCCAAAAATCGTGCGAAATCATATGCTTTTGCTTATATTATAACAAAATCACCAGAATATTAATAGTAAAAATGTAAATTTACCTCAATTTTTTATCTAATGTACTCGTCCAGTGGAATTTAATCTTTCAAAGTGGAATTTACTTTTTCATTTGACCTATTTCTGATTTTTTATGTTTTTAAAAATATTTAAATTCAATTTATTTCATATTTTAATTTAAAAATGGTTCATTTATATAAGAAGATATATAATTTCTATCTATGGTTATTACTGCAAAATACATATCATTCTCTTCCTTAACTGAACTTTTTATTTTATTCACCACTTCATCTGAATTTAAACTATAATCAACAGGTAGAACAACATCGAAAATCAAATTTATATGAGTTTTACCATTTACTATACGGAAATCATGTATACTTAGACTTTTATCTATTTTGTAAATAATTTTTTCAGTCATAATTTTTAATTTTGTGGCTGCATTATCATCAGTTACTATAGGATCTAAGTGTATCACTAAATTAATATTTAAATCTTTTGCAAAGTCTCTTTCTATATTATCTATTATATCATGGGATTTCAAAATATTTTCTTTTGCATCTACTTCTACATGAACAGTTACAAAATACTTACTTGGGCCATAGTTATGTACTACAAGATCATGAATATTTAAAATTCCATTGTAACTTAATATTTTATTTTCAATGGTTCTAATAAAATTTTCATCAGGTAACTCTCCTAATATTGGGTTCATTATTTCTTTTAATATGCTTATACCAGATTTTAAAATAAATAATGCTATTAATATGCCCATATACCCATCCACTTCAAAATCTGTAATCTTATAAATCAAAACTGAAATAAGTATTGCTGTTGTTGCTATAACATCATTCTTACTATCCATAGCTGCTGCTTTTAATGTAGTAGACATAATTCGATTTGCTATATTATTATTAAAATGACTTAGCCAAAGTTTTACAGTTATTGAAAAAATTAATACAAAAATCATTATGATGCTATAAACTGTAGTCTTAGGATTAATTATTTTATCTACTGATGCTTTAATAAGTTCAAAACTTAATAAAAGTATAATTATCCCAACTATAAATCCTGCAATATATTCTAATCTGGCATGACCAAAAGGGTGTTCTTTATCAGCTGGTTTACCGGAAATTTTAAACCCTACTAATGTTATTACAGAAGAGCCTATATCTGATAAATTATTAACACCATCAGCAGTAATAGCAATACTATTAAATAAAATACCAATAGTAATTTTACTAAAACTAAGAAAAATATTTGTAATTATACCGATCATACTACCTAATTTACCATATGATTCTCTAACTTTTGGATCATTTACATTTTCATAATCTTTTATGAACATACTTATTATATAATCAGTCATTAAAACACTCCTTTAATAAAATACTCCTTCCTCATATTTTAGTATCATATACGGAAGAAGCATTATATAAATATCATAATATCGTTTACTTACATTCTAACATTATATTTAGTATTTCAATATCTGTTTCTTTCATACCTTCTTTAGCCATACGGCTGAAACTTTTTATAGTACTATCAATGTCACATTTTACTAATCCATCTCCACACTTGAAATTATTATCACCCTTTGCTAAACTAAATCCAAGGAATGCAGAATCCAATGCTATTGCTATTTTTGATGCACAAGAAGCTTTTGCACCATCACAAACCATACCTGATATAGTTGCTAATGAATTTGAAACTGTTGCTTCTATAACTTCAAGAGATTCTTTATATAAATATGCAATACCCGCTGCACTTGCTGCACTTGCACATGTCACACCACAATATGCAGATAATTTACCTATACCTTTCTTTAAATATATGGAAATTAAGTTTCCCAAAATTAAAGCTCTATACAATTCCTCTTGTGATGAATTTAAATGCTTAGCATATACTATAA
>DIVM01000379.1 GCA_002435835.1 Firmicutes bacterium UBA6132 | reverse complement strand
AAGCAACAGTCATAAATGCATCGCTTGCTACATTAAGTCCAACATGCTTCATAGATGCAAAAGATCTTCCACCTGCAATTGATGCACCTATGGCAGTTTCCAAAGAAACTTTTTCATTAGTTGCCCATTCTGCTACTATTTCTTTATATAAAGCAGTATTCTCTAAAATTTCTGTACTTGGTGTTCCAGGATAAGCTGATGCAAATTTTACACCTGCTTCATAAGCTCCTCTTGCTATAGCTTCATTTCCAGTTAATAATTTTTTCATATAGCGTCCCCTTATAATTATTATTAAAAATTTGGATAAAAAAAATCTTTCATTCCTATAAACATATTTACATTGCAAATATACTTATAGGGACGAAAGATCCGCGTTACCACCCTTTTTATGATATAAAATATCATCACTCATCAAAGTCAATTAACCTCTAACCCTATAACGTGGGTATACGTGTTTGTCTACTTAGTAATCCGTTCTACAAACATGCTCATCAGTGAATATTACATATACTCTCATTATCGGCTTTCACCTTATCCGACTCTCTAAAAATGACAAAATATCTTTCTCTGCTTCAACGCAAATATTTAAATATTGTTAAAATTATACATCATTTTTGAATAATTGTCAATAAAGTATTTTTTAACACTGCTCTAAAAAGTAGATTTTTTTATGGTAAATATTGATAATAATATTTTTATTGCATTAGTAATAAAACTTCGTGTATAATCATATCGAAACATGATAACGAATTACGATATAATATTTAATGCAGTTTTTAATATATAAACTAATAATCTGTATTAAAGGGAGGATAATATGAAAAATAATAAACATGAATTCTATAGTTTATCAAAAGAAGATCAAAAAAACAGATTAAAAGAAATCTCTGCTGTGTTTTTTAAGCTTGGAACAACAGCATTTGGGGGACCTGCTGCACATATTGCAATGATGGATGATGAGATAGTCAAAAAAAGAAAATGGTTGGAAAAGGATAAGTTTCTTGATTTGTTAGGGGCTACAAATCTAATTCCTGGACCTAACTCAACTGAGTTAGCAATACATTTAGGTTATGAACGTGGTGGATGGCTTGGTTTAATTCTTGCAGGTACTTGCTTTATTGTACCAGCAATGCTGATTGTATTAGTATTTGCTATGATGTATGTGAAATATGGATCTTTACCTGAAGTTTCAAATATTCTTTATGGAATTAAACCTGTTATCATAGCAATAGTATTACAGGCATTAATCAGATTAGGTCAATCAGCTATAAAAAACAAAACACTTGGATTCATTGGTATGGCAGTAATTGCACTTTCTTTTCTGGGTATGAATGAAATATTATTATTAGCTATTGCTGGCATTAGCATGATGCTTATAAGCAATGTGAAGAAGTTTAAAAACAATAAACTTTTTTCCTTTGCACCAATTTTGCTACCATTTGGTGCTTTAGCTCCAAACTTAATACAAGCAAAAAGCATGAGTATAGTAAGCATATTTTTAACCTTTTTAAAAATCGGATCGGTATTATATGGCAGTGGCTATGTACTGTTAGCCTTCCTCGAAGCTGATTTTGTGGAGAGACTTGGAATATTAACCAGTCAACAAATATTGGATGCTGTAGCTGTAGGTCAATTTACACCAGGCCCGGTATTTACAACAGCAACATTTATAGGATATCTTATACAGGGTATTCCAGGAGCTATTTTAGCAACCATAGGAATATTCTTGCCAGCATTTGTTCTGGTTGGATTATTGAATCCTATTATACCAAAGCTGAGGAGCTCTAAACTTATTGCAAGTGTGCTAGATGGTGTAAATGTTGCATCATGGGGCTTAATGGCAGTAGTAAGCTTGAAGCTAGGCATATCGGCAGTTGTAGATATTCCCACAACATTGCTTGCATTGGCTTCGTTAGTTGTAGTATTCAAATTCAAGATAAATTCAGCTTGGTTAGTATTGTCTGGCGGTACCATAGGTTTTCTTCTGTCTCTGATTTAAATTAATCTAAAGGAGTGATTACATTGGAAAATAAAATCTTAAGACGATTATTTTTAGGTTTTATTCATATTCATATATTGCATCATGCCAAGAAAGAGCCTTTCTTTGGGTCTTGGATGATAGAGGAACTGCAGGAGCATGGTTACAACATGAGTCCAGGAACTTTATATCCCTTGCTACACAGCTTAGAATCAGCAGGCTTGCTGGAACGAGAGGAACGTTTAGTAGAAAAGAAAATACGCAAATACTATAAAATTACACAGGTAGGAATCGAAGTTTTAGAAGAAGCAAGAAGTAAGGCATACGAATTATTTAAGGAAATTAAAGATTAGAAAGGATATTATATGTTTGAAATTAAGGACTTAAAGTACAAAAATATATTGAATATAAAATACTTAGCTATACCTGAGCATAAAATCAATTGTATTGTGGGGCAGAGTGGCAGTGGAAAGACAACTCTAATGAGGATGCTTAATAAGCTAATTAGCCCAGATGCTGGAACCATACTATTTGAAGGGAAGAATTTATCTAATATCGATTCTGTAGAGCTGAGAAGAAAAGTCGTAATGTTACCACAAGCTCCTATAATATTCGATGGCAGTATTAGAGAAAACCTACAAATTGGGTTTAGGTTTGCAGAGAAAATTGAAGCAACAGAAGCTATAATGTTGGAAGTTTTAAAGCTTGTTCACTTAAATAAATCTCTTGATGAAAATGCTGATAAACTATCTGGCGGTGAAAAACAAAGATTGTCCTTAGGTAGAATAATTCTATTAAATCCAGATGTTTTTTTACTGGATGAGCCTTCATCAGCATTAGATGAAGATACAGAACAGCTGATTATTAAAGCCGTGGTCGAATACAGCAAGAAGAACAATAAAACAGTAATAATGGTAACACATTCTAAAAAGGTTGCTAGTACATTTGCTGATAATATCATTGAGATAAAATCGGGACAGTTAATGGAGGAATAATTATGAACGGAGTAGTAGATTTGCAAATATGGCAAATGGTAGCCGCTTATGTTTTTGTATTAATTTTGCTTGTAATTGTTAGAATAAAAGGAATAAGAAGAGAAACAGAGATACTAATATCAACATTCAGGATGACAATTCAGCTGATTTTAACAGGCTATGTATTAGTGTATCTTTTTGAAAAACCAAATCCTATATATACAATTTTAATCATAATAGTTATGGAGATATTTGCAATTAACAATATCATAAAACGAATCAAACAAAAGACTTCTGCAAGTCTAAAGAAAACAATTGCTATATCAATGATATGTGGAACGATCTTAAGCTTATTTTTCTTTATACTAATTGTGGTCAATGTATCACCTTGGTATGATCCCCGATATTTCATCCCTATAGCAGGAATGCTTGTAGGGAATTCCATGACAGGTATTTCACTTGGAGTAACAAGACTTGTGGATGGATTTCATATGCAAAGTAGCTTAGTGGAAGGGGCGTTAATGTTAGGTGCCACTCCCAAAATGGCATCAAAACAAATAGTAAATAATGCCTTTGATTCTGCTATTCTTCCTACAATAAATTCCATGGTGGGTATGGGAATAGTATTTCTTCCTGGAATGATGACAGGGCAAATACTATCCGGAACATCTCCATTGACTGCTATAGAGTATCAGATAGCAATTATGCTCGGAATACTTGGAAGTGTAGCTTTAACCGTTATTATTTTTGTACATCTTGGCTATAAAACATTTTTCAATAAACAAGACCAATTAGTGCTTGATGATTGGAGCGAAAAATAAAATGTTATATTCAGGGAATTTCTTTATTATATTATTCTTTATTTATGGAATAAGTTTTTTTACCATGGGTGTAATTGCATTGCAATACAAAATTCCAAAAGAAACGAGTTTTCCATTATTAGGAGCAATTAACTACCTTGGTTTATTCGGTATCATGCATGCATTAGTGGAATGGCTGATCATGTTTGTATTAACAGACTTGTTTCCAAAAGAGAAACTTTTTCTACTAATGGTCGCTGTACTTTTAAATGCATTATCTTTTACTACACTATTGTATTTCAGTATAAAAATTGTAGATTATAAAGGAAAACACAGTAGGTTTCTTGAATGGCTTCCTTGGATAATTTTTGCCATATGGTTGCTTTTATATCAAAGCGCAATCCTCAAAAACGGAGGGTTATCTTTTATAATCAATTTAGAATATGATAACTTATGTAGATATTTTATTGGATTCCCTGCTTCAATAATTACTGCCACAGCGCTTATTTATAATTCAAGAATACTAAAAATAATGAAGATGCAATGGGCAGTAATTAAATTCAAACTTTTAGCAGCATCATTTGTTTCATATGGTATCTTTGCAGGAGTATTAGTTAATAGGCGAGATTTTTTTCCTGCTAACATAATTAATAAACATGTTTTTCTTGATATTTTTGGATTTCCCGTAGAATTTGGGCGTATGATATCAGCAGTATTTATTACTGTTTTGTTTATAGGAATTTTAGATATTTTCCGTCAAGAGAGTGATTTGATCATTCAAAGTCTTGAGCGAGAACGTGTAGCAAACCAAGAAAGAAGAAGATTCGGAAGGGATCTACATGATGGAATAATACAGGATTTATTTGCTTCAGGGCTACAAATTGAAAGTCTTCTAATGGAAAATGAAGTCGAATTGCTTCATTGTGAATTAAGACATATTAAAAATGATTTAAACAATGCAATCCAAAAAATCCGAGAATTCATTGAAGCAATATCGACTACCCAAATGGGTATGGATCAATTTAAAATGCAATTAGATGAATCCATTGATAGTTTGAAAAAAATAACTAAAGCAGTGATTATTTTAGATTATCAGATACCTGATATAATAATTCGCTATTTATCATCTCATAAGCTAACACAAATTTACTATATTATACAAGAAGCAATCAGTAATTCAATTAAACATTCAAAATCCTCTGCAATCAATATTACAATTAGTTATGATATGATGTCAGTGGTTGCTGAGGTAAATGACAATGGAGAAGGATTTGACATAAAGCAATATAGAAACAAAAGAAAGTTTGGCTTAAGTTCAATGCAAGAGCGTACTGCTTCTATTGGAGGCGTGTTAAATATTGATAGTAGTCCCAACGGGACAACTGTAACATTAATTGTACCATGGGAGGAAGGGTTAAATGAGTAAATCAAATATAAAAGTACTTCTTGTTGATGATCATGCTGTTGTTAGGTATGGGATACGTTCTATTCTAGATAAAAATCCATCGATTCAAGTATTAGGAGAAGCAGGGTCATTGACTGAAGCTTATGAAAAAGCTGAAAACCTTAAGCCCGATGTGATATTACTAGATATGAAATTACCTGATGGTGATGGTGTAGCAGGGTGTATAAAACTGAAAAACATTATGCCAAATGTAAAAGTCATCATCCTCACTGCTTTTGCTGAAGAAAATATAGTATATGAGGCAGTTAAAGCTGGTATAGATGGATATATATTAAAAAACATTGAAGGTCAAGCAATTATCAATGCAATTACTGATAGCTATAAAGGAATAACTGTTATTGATCCTAGCATTTCACATAAACTGGTTAAAATAATTCAAAAGGGAAATGAAGAAGGTAACTCACTTGCTCCTCAAGATAGAAAAATATTAGATCTTATTAGCCAAGGATGTACGAATAAGGAAATAGCTGACGCATTATTTATATCAGAGAAAACTGTACGCAATAATGTGAGTAAAATTATGAAAAAAATCAATGTAAATAACAGAACTGAAGCAGCGATGTTTTGGTCGAGACAAAAGTCCCTCAAATGAGGGACTTTTGTCATATTAAAGGGACATTTGTGAGATTGTTAACATTCTATTTTTTTGATATTATTGTTATACGGAAAGTTAATTTATTAACAAATATAAAGGAGTAATAATATGAAACACAGTAAGCAATTATTAATTTTTTTATTAGTATTCACACTTCTATTTGCAGTAGGTTGTCAAGCTGCTGGTAAATATACAGATGGTGTTTATACTGGAAGTGGTGAAGGCAAGTATGGTCCTATGAAGGTAGAAGTAACTATAGAAAAAGGCAAAATCAGTGCTATTAAGATACTTGAGCACAGTGAAACTCCAGGACTATCAGATGCTGTACTTGAAAAGATACCACAAGAGATCATAAAAGCTCAATCCACAGAAATCAGTGCTATCAGTGGTGCAACTATAACAAGCAATGCAATTAAGCAGGCTGTTCAGGACTCAATCAAGGATGCACAGAAAAAATAAATATGAAATTATAGGAGGAACATCATGAAGAAAAAAGTATTGTCCACGTTTTTAATCATGTCGTTATTAGTAGCAATGCTTACAGGTTGCTCATCAACCCCGTCTCCAGCAGCAGCTCCAGCTAAAGAAAATAATTCCACAGATGTATTGGTAATTGGAGGCGGTGGCGCTGGTTTAGTAGCAAGTATTACTGCAGCTGAAAATGGCGCAAATGTAATATTAGTTGAGAAGATGCCTGCAGTTGGTGGTAATACACTTATTTCTGCAACAGGTATAACAGCTTCAGACACAAAGCTACATGAAGAAGCTAAAAGACCATTCACAAAAGAAGATCATTTCAAAAAGACAATGGAAACTTCTAAAAATCTTGCAGATGAAAAGCTTGTAAAATTATTGGTAAATAGCAGTAATGATGCATATGAATGGTTATTGACACTTGGCTTAAAATATAAGCTTGATCCAAAGGATGCATTCTGGATCATTCCAGAAGAAGGTCACTATGGCGCAGAACTGGTTAAGGCTCTACAAGCTAAAGCAGCTACATTTGATAACCTTGAATTAAAAGTTGAAACAAGAGCAAATGAACTTGTTGTTGAAAATGGCAAAGTTGTAGGCGCTAAGGTTACAGGCAAGGATGGAAAAGAACAGGTTATTACAGCTAAGTCTGTTATACTTGCAACAGGTGGATTAAACAATGCTCCTGAAATGATTGCAGAGTTCAATCCAAAATATGCAGGTATTAATGCAGAAATGACTACACCAGGACCAACAGGCGATGGTATTAAAATGGCACAAGCAATTGGTGCACAACTTAAAGACATGGAATTTTTCCAAATGAGACCTCTTTCATTAAATGGTTACTGGTTCAAAGAAATAATCGTTAATGAAGAAGGTAAGGGTGGAATCATTGTTAATAAAGATGCAAAGAGATTCGTAGATGAAACATTATCACCTTGGGATTTAGGTGCAGAAATCATTAAGGCTCAAGATAATATGGCATATGTAATCATTGATTCAGATGTTTACAATACTCCAGATGGTAAGAAAATGGTAGACAAAGCTAAGGGAGTTCAAGCTAATACAATCGAAGAATTAGCTACACAGCTTGGTTTAGACCCTGCAACTCTTAAAGCAACAGTAGATGAATATAATGCAAAGAATGATCCATTTGGAAGAAAGACTATGGGTAAAGTAACAACCGCTCCTTTCTACGGAGCAATTACAAAGCCTTCAAGCCACTATACAATGGGTGGTGTTGCAATAAATGAAAATGCGCAAGTACTTGATAAAAATGGTAAGGTAATTGAAGGATTATATGCAGCTGGTGAAGTTGTTGGTGGTCTTTACGGTGCTGGTCGTGTTGCTGGAAACAACACACTTGACGATATAGTATTTGGTAAAATTTCTGCTTTGCATGCAATAGGAAAATAAACACATTCTTAAAGATATCCACGATTATATAATATAATTAGTTTGCTAAAAAAATGGTTTACACAAATAGTGGAAGCCATTTTTTTAGTGCGCCCTAAAGCTTTTTATATCATCAAAGTTCTTATTTCAAGTAACCTATATAAATTTTATTCATAAACTAAAATATGTTGTAGTTAAAAGGAGGGTTTCATGATTTATGAGTATGATGCTGCCATAATAGGCGGTGATTTAAGGCAGATTTATTTAAGCGGTGTTTTAGAAAAATCAGGTTATAAAGTAATTACTTACGGATTAAATGACAAAGATTTAAATATAAACTTAAAAAAAGCAAAAAATGCTGAAGAAGCTATTAAATCAAGTAAGACTGTTATAGCACCTATACCTTTTTCTAAAGACAAAACGCATGTTACAGGTTTAAGTTCAAATAGTATAGATTTTTTTAAAGAATTAACAGTACAAGAATTTCTATCACATCTTGGTCAAGAACATTATTTAATTGGAGGAAATATACCCAAGGAAGCAATTGAATATTGTAGCATAAAAAATATACCATATTATGATTTGATGAAAAATGATGAAATTACATTATTAAATGCTATTGCTACTGCAGAAGGTGCCATAGCAGAAGCAATATGTAAAAGCGTGGTAAATCTTCATCAAAACACATGTTTAGTTCTTGGTTATGGTAGATGTGCAAAAGTTTTAGCTGCTAAACTTAATGGCCTTGGATCAAAAGTTACTGTATGTGCAAGAAATCAACAATCATTAGTTGAATCATATACAAACAACTTTAGTTGTTTAAAATTAAATGAATTAAAAAATTCAATTCATGGTTTCAACTATATCTTTAATACAATTCCTGCCGTCATATTAAATAAAGAGTTACTTTCACTTTTATCAAAAGAAACTACAATAATAGATATTGCATCATCCCCAGGTGGACTTGATTATAATGCAGCAAAAGAACTTAATTTAAATGCGCATTTGTGTTTAGGTATACCGGGCAAAACAGCACCTAAGGCTTCTGCAGAAATATTAGCTGAAGCAATTATTCCAATTTTGAAAGGAAGACGTGATTAGTATGGATTTAAAAGGCAAAAATGTAGGAATAGGAATTACAGGTTCCTTTTGTACTTTCGAAGGAATTATGGCACAAATAGTTAAAATTACAGAACAAGGAGCTAATGTATACACTGTTTTTTCTGATAACGCAAAATCCATTGATACAAGATTTGGAAATGCACAAGAATTTTTAGATATTGTTTATCAAATTACAGGTCATAAACCAATAACTACAATTGTTGATGCAGAACCAATAGGACCTCAAAATATGTTTGACATTTTTTTAATTGCACCTTGTACAGGAAATACTTTAGCAAAACTCAATAATGCCATAACAGATACTCCTGTTTTAATGGGAGCAAAA
The DNA here is from genome assembly GCA_002435835.1 of Firmicutes bacterium UBA6132. The sequence goes on along the minus strand of DIVM01000379.1, from coordinate 23,354 downwards.
TCACATCTTAGAAATGGAAAACCTGTTGTTATTTCCGTTTCAACTAACGATGCTTTAAGCAATAATTTTAAAAACATTGCAAATCTTATGAATGATAAAAATATTTATTTTGTTCCTTTTGGTCAAGATAATTATAAATCAAAACCAAACTCAATGATTGCGGATATACAACAAATAGTTCCAACTTTGGAATTAGCTTTAGAAGGAAAACAGATACAACCCGTAACATGCTCACCAAAATAAAAACATAAAGTAAATTGACAAAACTTTAAGGTGTCATTCTGAACGCAGTGAAGAATCTATGTAATAAGATCCTCCGCTACCGCTCAGGATGACAATGCATGTTAATTCTACATAACTTTCTGTACTATAACATTATTTTCAATAGACTTTTTTAATGTTACTTCTGGTTCTGAAGGTAATTTAAACAAAGGAATATATTTGTCTAATCCAGTGAATGTTAATATTAACATAGAGCTTACAGCAACCATACCCATAACATTCATTCTTATTATGTCAGTTGGTAAAAAAGTATAAATAGGAAATACTGCATTAGATATAGCTGCATAAAATACTACATAACAATGCCATGGTATCAACTGGGAGCCGTACACTCCCAATGCATCAGCAAATGTTGCAAGCCTTAGTCTTAATTTGTACATGGATTCAGGTGACCCTTCAACATTTTCCTCAACAATATTTCTAATAATTGGAGATATTGTTGCAATTTCTGCTGTTTCATCTGATAATGCAACATTTCCTGCTAAACAAAGAACACCGCACCATCCCATTAATTGTCTAACATTTTTTGAACCTTTTACTATTAATTTAGCTAATGGTTCAAATGCGTGCATGCTGTTCATTATTCCCCCAAAAGCTGAAATCCACATCATCATAACTATGGACCAGCTTCCAGCATCTCCAAATCCTACTAAAAGCATATCATTTAGCCATTGAGAAATATCTGTAGTTCCTGACATCATACCAAATATTAAAGATGAAACCATACCTGCTCCAAGGCATACCATAGTTTGAACCCCTGAAAATGCCATAATAACAACAACAAACAATGGTATTATCATATAAAGTGGCACTCCAGATTTAACCTGTTCAAGCAAAAGTATTGCAGAAGGTCTTTCAACAGATAATGCTTCATATGCTTCAGGAGGTATGGAATCTATAGCTTGCCTAGCATCCCCAATAACACTTGGCAATCCCATTCCTAATAGTAATATAATAATAGCAGTTACAATCAAACAACTAATGGACCAAACACCTTGATGTTTAACTCTATGCATAATTTCAACATTTTGTAAACCTGAACTTAAAACTGTAGTATCTGATATTAAACCAATATTGTCCCCAAAGCAAGATCCCCCTGCTATGGAACAAACTGTAAGTATTATGTTTCCATCCACTATATAATTTAGCCATAAAAATATAGGTGCACATGCAGCAAATGTTCCCCACGATGTTCCTGTTGCAATTGACAAAACACAAGTAACTATAAATCCTACAAATGCTACAGTTTTACCTGTTACACCCAATGAAAGAGCTATGTTAATTACTGAAGCTCCAACACCTGTTGCCATAAAGCATTCAGCTACTCCATATGCAAACATCAATATAAAAAACACTATTGTTATACCACTTGCACTTTTAATTCCTTGTTCAAAAACATCCTTAAAATTAAATTTGTTTGCCCACATAGCTACCAATACAGCTATTACTGTTGCTATAGGTGCTGCAATTAATAGATCTAATCCAAAAATTATTACTAATAATGCTAATATAACTAAAGGTAAAAACTTAATTGCTGCTACAAAAATGCTATCCGATTTTTTTTCTTTTATATCCATATAATCCTCCGCTTTTTTTATTTTTTAACAACTAATTTTATACATAACAATTTCTTTAAAACCTGTTATTACCTTGGCATAACCTTTTAACATATTGTCCGTATCTTCATTTCCTGTATCTACTAAAAACGGATTGCCTTTTAAATTTGAGATTTTATCCTGTGTTGCTATAATAATTATATTATTTTTGCCCAACCTTTTTATAACATCCGCACTTAGTTGCTGATTACCTCTGCCTAAAAGAAACCCTTGCCCACCAGTGGGCGTAATTATTAACTTTGATGGTTTTTCATTAATATAGCTTAATATTTGTTTTTCTGACAAATCATTTGCAACAAGTTCTTTATTACAAATAATATCCACCCCAATCAAAGTATTATTTAATTTTAAAATTTCCATAACAGCTCGCGTTGTAGACCCAGGACCAATAATATAATATGTATCGGGCAACATTTCTTTAATTACTTCTGCAGCTATATCATATTGTTGAGACTTTTCATTTAATGGTGATGGTGCTTTTTTATTCTGCATAAGTCGTCTTTCAATAGGAACGTTTAAATATCCATACAGTTTAGTGTTAACATTGCCTTTTCTATATTCATCTTCATCGATATCAAGAACTTCAACTTCCTGTGTTAACGTTGTCTTTCCTTCTATAAATAATTTTGCTATTTCTCCAGCTTTAACAGAAGATTGTGCAAAAACAGGTGAATGGATTTTGACTCCTGCTGGTATACCTAAACAAATTATATTTTCACCTACTCCTTTGTAAATATCACGTGCTGTGCCATCACCTCCAGAAAACAATAATAAATCAACTTTCTCATCAAGCATTTTTTTAGCAGCATTAACTGTATCTTCAGATGATGTATGTTCAGTATTTGAGCTATATATTATTTGGGTTGTAAAATTTAATTTCAATTCTTTAATAACATCTTCACCCATATTATTAGAACAAGTTACAACCAATATATCATCTTTAGTAGCTTTTAATTGTTCCAATGCAATTTGTGTTTTATGCAATGCTTTAGAGATAGCACCCCTTTTTAATGCTTCACCCAAAACTCCATCCGTACCTTTAAGTCCTACGCTTCCACCCATTCCAGCTATTGGGTTTACTATCAGTCCAAGTTTTTTCATATAAAAATTCCTTATAAAATTTTGTAAATTTTATATTAAATGCAGAAGCATATATTAGCAAAATATAATTTTCTTGACTCCTGCATTTAATAACATTATTTCTTAAATATTTTTAATATTTTATTTATATTTCTTTTGATAACTTCTCCATGTAATAGCCCATTTGTCAGGATCATCCATACCTGATTCATCAAGTTGGTGGCATACACTTTGATGAGGAGCTGTTTTTATTATTTCTGGATTTGTATATGCTTCATTAAATATAAACTTAAGTGTTTCAATATATTCATCCAAATCTTCTTTTGAAGGAGTTTCTGTAGGCTCCAATGTTATTGGCTCCGGTATATAAAACGGATGGTGGCTAGCCCAGTAATGCATTCCAAAGTCCATCATTCTTCTTTGAATATCAAGAGTTGACACTCCTGTATCACTATATAATTTTTCAATTGTATATCTTACCTGTTCTATACGCTGTTTTCCTTTTATATATGGAGCATCAACATATGGAAGTTCCATGAGTTTTTTGAACAAGTAGTTGTTATTTAAAACTGCAGTTTTAGCAACTTGATATAATCCATCAGGTCCCATTGAACGAATCCATGCATATGCTTTTAAAACAACTGGTGCAACCCCATTAAAGGATCTTACTTTTCCAACTGAATATGGATTATTTGTAATTTCATAATTTAAGAAATATTTATCTCCATCATAATCAATTAATGGTGCTGGCATATATTTTTCAAGATATTTTAAAACTCCTGTAGCCCCACAAGCAGGTCCGCCGCAGCCATGAGGTGTTGAAAATGTTTTATGAAGGTTAAAAAAGCACATATCAAATCCTGCTTCTTTAGCTCTTGTAACTCCTAACAATCCGTTAGCATTTGCTTGGTCATATCCACAAAGACCTCCATGTTCATGAACTAATGAAGTAAATTTTAAAACATTTTTATTGTAAACTCCTGTGTCTTCCGGATTAGCTACAAAAAATGCTGCTGTTTTATTACTTACAGCTTCTTTAAATGCTTCGTAGTCAGGATATCCATTTTCATCTGGATGAATGTATATAATTTTATATCCTTTTACATGAGGCGCTGCTGCATCGGATGGATGCGAATATATTGTAGTTATTATTTCATTTCTTTGATTTTCTTCGCCTTTTTCTTTAAAATAAGCAGAAACTAAGGATGCCATGGCAAGTATGCCCTGACTTCCGCCACTTGGCTGGAATGTAAATCTTTCCATTCCTGAAATTTCTCTTAAATATAAATCCGTATCATACATTATGTTAAGTATGCCTTGAACTGTGCTTTCATCCTGTAAAGGGTGAAGCTCTGTCATTTTAGTCATTCTTGATAACTGGTCATTTATTTTAGGACTGTATTTTACAGTACATGTTCCCTGTCCTATTTCTATATTTACATCAGCTCCTAATGTTTCCTGAGATAACCTGGTATAATGTCTTAACACTCTGTTTTGTGATATTTCAGGTAAATTTGTCGCATTTTTACGTTTCATATTTTCAGGTAGAACAGATATTCCATCACCTACTTTTTCTGCTACATCTTTTTCAGCTTTAGGAACAAGAATTCCTCTTTCGCCCTTTTTGCTCAGTTCAAATATTACTGGTTCATCCCATTTTGCTTGATGAAAGTTTTTTCTAACTTTACAGCTTCTATCTATTTTATTCACATTAATTCCTCCCTTTCTTAAGATTGAAGTATTTCTTCAAGTGCTGCTATAAAATTGTCCATATCTGTTTTTGTATGTATTTCTGTTACGCAGTAAAGAGCTGATTGTCCCAGTTCAGGAAAATCTTTTGATAAATCTTTTCCTCCGAATATACCCTTTTCAAGCAATGCTTTATTAATTTCTTTAACTGTTTTACCTGTCTGGTTAAAATCAACAACAAATTCTTTGAAAAATACATTGTTAAAATAATTTGCTTTAATATTTTTTAATTCATTTAATCTTTTAGAAGTGTATTGAGAATTTTGCATAATTGTTTGGCCAACTTCTTCCATTCCCTTAGGCCCCATTGTTGCAAGATAAACCCCTGCTGTTATTCCCCAAAGACCTGTTTGCGTACCAACATATTCTTTACCATGTTCCCTGTGGTGTCCAAAAGAAGTTCTGTCATATGCTACGTCACCAAATCCGTATTCACCTTCAACTGTTGTTGATGTAATTCCAAATAGTCTTGATGGAAATTCCATAACATATTTTTCTTCATCCATAGTTGCCATGAAACCGGACTGCCCTCCACCATAGTTCATATGAATTCCAAGAGGTTGTAAGTCTCCGCATACAATGTTTGCTCCATATGAGGTCGGAGGTGCAATTACTCCTAAAGATATAGGGTCAACGCCTACAACGCTTATGGCTCCATTTTCATGGGCTATATCAGATATTTTTTGGCCATTTGTTTCTATGAATCCTAAATACGATGGATTTTCAAAATATACTGCAGCTGTTTTTTCAGATATTTTATTTTTCAAATCATCTAAATTCATGCAGCCTGTTTCTTTGTCATAATCAACTTCAACTATGCTTATATCAGGAGAACAATAATTTATCATAACAAGAAGTTTTTCTCTATCCATTATTTTTGGAACAAGTATTTCTTTTCTTCCAACAACTCTTGATGCCATTCTTACAGCTGTTGAAGCAGCTTGTGCCCAGTCCATTGTAGGTACATTTACAACTTCCATATCAACAAGTTCTGCTACAAGACTTTGATATTCAAACAAGGATTGGAATCTCCCAAAATCATTGTATGATTCTCCGCCATATGCAGTTAAAAATTCTCCTCTTCCATTAATTTCATCGCAAATTGCAGGTACATAATGCTGCCAGCATCCCGCACCTAAAAAGTTAATGTTTTCAGTACAGTTTTTATTTTTACTCAAAAGTCCTTCTACATGTCTTTTAAGTTCATATTCAGAGCCAAAAGCTTCAGGAAGGTTCATATTTTCTTTTAATTTTATTTCGTCAGGAATTTCTTCATGTAAATCTTCTAAAGATTTTAAACCTATTTCTCTTAACATTTCCTCTTCTATTTCAGGAACTGAATTAGGTATGTATGGATGATTTTTAAATCCTTTTATTGTCATATGGTCCTCCAATTATTTTCTTTCTAAAATTTTCTTAAGCGAGTCCACCGCCATCTACTACTAAAGCTGCACCTGTAACCCAGCTTGCTAAATCACTTGCTAAAAATAATACTGCATTTGCTATATCCTCTGGCATTCCTATTCTTTGAAGTGGTCTTCCTACTCCGCAATCTTTAAGATATATTTCTTGAGATAATGCATCTTTTACTAAGCCAGTCTGAACTCCTTCATCTCTTAACATAGCTGTATCAGTGTCACCTGGATTTACAGAGTTAACTCTTATATTTTGATGACCATGGTCAATAGCCATTGCACGAGTTAAATTAACTATGCCACCTTTAACAGCACAATAAGCAGCTGCTAAATCTCCACCTTTTAATCCCCATCCAGAACCTGTATTAATTATACTACCACCGCCATTTGCAGCCATTTTAGGAATTACATATTTTGAAAATAGGAATGTTCCCTTTAAACCAACACCAAGAACAAAATCCCATTCATTTTCTTGTAGGTCTACAACAGTCTTTCTTACAGTTACCCCAGCATTGTTAAACAATATATCAATATGACCAAATTTTTCATATACTGCATCTACTGTGGCTTTTACTTCTTCTGCTTTTGTTACATCACATTTAAAAAATTCTGCTGTTCTGCCAGCTTCTTTTAATTTTGCAGCGGATTCTTCACCTTTTGAACTTACATCTACTAATGCTATTGCTGCTCCATATGCTGAAAGCAGTTCTGCTGTTCCAAGTCCTATGCCTGAAGCTGCTCCTGTTATTATTGCAACTTTACCTTTTAATGATAATGCATCCTTTTTTTGTAACATTATGTCCTCCTAAACTTTTATTAATTATATAATAGCATTTATTATGCCAATAAATGAATAATAGAAAATATTTTTTATAACATTCAAATTACTTAGCATTACTTATCTTTAATTTTGAAAAACACCTAAACATCTAAAAAAAGAAAACACTTTTATGACAATAATGACAATTAACTTGTCATTTGCGTCATTTTAATGATATAATAATAAAAAAACTATATGCATTGGAGTATTTATGATTAACTTATTTAAATACGAGAACGAACTAAATAATGTTATTGATACAATTAAAAGCATATTTAATTTAGATTCAGCAATATTCGATTCAGAAAGCAATTTAGTTGCCAGTACAGAATCATATGTAAAAATTAAAGGAATGGCCGTACACTCACCTTCAATTTATGAAGCTATGATAAAAGGAACCGTAACAGTTAATCATCCCGGTCATATGCCTTCTTGCATAGGCTGTAGGTTCAAGGATAAATGTCCATCCAAAATTGAAATTTTAAAAAGTATAAAAACAAATATAGATTCACTTGGAGTATTATCTTTAACTTCATTTTCAGATGAAGGTCACGATAAGATCATAAATAATATTGAATATTATATAAACGTAGTACAACATTTTTCAAATCTTTTATCCATATTAATAATGCAAAAATTTAATAATTTTGATTTAACTACAATTAAAGAATCTTTCATTTCTGCTTCTGACTTGCTTGATGATGGGTTAATAACAACTGACATATATGGTAATATAGAAATAATAAATAAAGCTGCAATAAACTTTTTTTCTTCATGTGGATTATATACAAAAACAATTTATCAACTTTTTACTGATGACATAATTGCTCTAATTTTAAGCGGTAGGGTAATTTCAAATTACAAAGTAAAAATTAATGATATTTTTATAAAAATTTTTTCTATACCTATACGAAATAAAGATGTTGTAATCGGTTATGCAATTAGGATATGTTACAACAAATTAAATTCACAAAATATACGTTTTTCAAATGATGATGAAATTACAAATTCAAATTCAGTAGAATGTATAAAAGGAAAAAGCGAACATATAAAAACTATTAAGAATACCATTAAAAAAGTTGCAAATAGTCCTTCAACTGTTTTTATTACAGGTGAAACTGGTACTGGAAAAAGCCTACTTGCAAAAACACTGCATTATGAAAGCTATAGGAGAAATAAACCCTTTATTTCAATAAATTGTGCAAGTATACCGGAATCATTATTTGAAAGTGAATTGTTCGGATACGAATCCGGTGCATTTACCGGTGCAAAAAAGGAAGGAAAATTAGGTAAATTTGAGTTAGCAAATGAAGGAACATTATTTTTAGATGAAATAAGCGAATTACCTTTTAATATGCAAGCAAAATTGCTTAACGTATTACAAGAATCAACTTTTGAAAGAGTTGGAGGAATTACCCCCATTACTGTGGATGTGAGAATTATAGCTGCTTCAAATAAAAATTTAGAAAATTTAATAGAAGAGAAAAAATTCCGTTCAGATTTATATTATAGGATTAACGTCATACCTATAAATTTAATTCCTTTAAAAGAACGAAGTGAAGACATAAATATTTTAGCCAATGAATATTTGAAGTTTTATAATAAAAAGCTTAAAAAACAAATGCTTGGTTTTGATAATAAAGTATCTGAAACTTTTAACAAATTTGCATGGTCGGGCAATATTAGACAATTAGAAAATGTAATTGAATATTGTGTCAATATGACAAATAATGATGTTATAACAGAAGTTGATTTACCACCAGATTTTGTCCAAAATTTAAAAGAAAATAATTTCAAAGAAAGTAAACTTAAAATAAATGAATATAAAACCATAATTGAAACAATTGATAAATATGGATGGGATGTAAATGGTAAAACAAAGGCATCCAAAGAATTAGGTATTGGATTAAGGACATTATATAGAAAATTAAATGAATTTAATAAAAAATAAAAAAATCTCTTTTTCAAGAGATTTTTTATTTTTATCATAAGATATCTAAGAGTTCTTTTATATTTTTTATGCTTGCAGTTGTATTTTTACCTTCATCCAAATTTCCAAAACCATATTCACAGAAAATAGTATTTATATTATTTTTTATGCCAGATTCCATGTCATGAAATCTGTCACCAACTATAACCTGATTCATAGGATATTTATTTTTTATTTTTGTAAGTATTTCATGCTTTGGAATGTAATCATGCATTTGGCAACATACCATATCATCGAAATATTCATTTAAATTATATACATTACATGCTGTTTCCATGTATCTATTTGAGCAGTTACTTAAAAACACAAGTGTATATCCTCTATTTTTTAATTCTTTCAATACATGAATAGCATTTTCATAAAGTTCGCCCTTACCCAAATACATTAAACTTTCCATTTCTTCGCCAATTATTTTGCTTGCTTGATTTTTATAATGTTTATCTAAATCTCCCATGAAATTTTCCCACATTTCATAATTTGTATAACCAAGCCATTTTTGTATTTCTTCATCTTTGAATGTTTTTTCAGGCGCTTTATTATTTTGAACTAAAAAGTCATATCCTTTTCTAAAAGCTGGAGCATAAGTTTTTATACTGTTGTGAAGAGTGCCATCATAATCAAAATAAACTGTTTTAATTCCTTGTAGTTTCAATTTACTTTTTTAACTCCTCAATTAAATTAACCATTTCTATTGCAGTAGTTGCAGCATCATATCCTTTATTTCCAGCTTTAGTGCCAGCTCTTTCAATTGCTTGCTCAATTGAATCAGTTGTTAAAACTCCAAATATCACAGGAACTCCTGTTTCTAAAGAAACATGTGCAACTCCTTTTGTTACTTCGCTTGAAACATAATCAAAATGTGGTGTTGAACCTTTTATAACTGCTCCTAAACAAATAACTGAGCAATATTTGTTCATTTCAGCCATTTTTTTAGCTATTAATGGAATTTCAAATGCACCCGGTACCCATGTTATATCTATATTATCTTCTGATACTCCATGTCTTTTAAGAGCATCTATAGCTCCTGCAAGAAGTTTTCCACCTATAAACTCATTAAATCTTGCTACTATTATTCCATATTTTTTATTGCTTGCTACTAATTTACCTTCATATACTCTCATTTTTTATCTCCTATAATTATTATATTTTATTATTGTTTATTAAAAAGTCTTTAATAACATTCAATGTCATTCATGTCATTCTTCGCTAACGCTCAGAATGACAACAAGACGACAAAATTTTAAATTTCTTGCTCATTTTTACTTTCATCAAAACATAATTCGTGGCCCATTTTTTTCTGCTTAGTTTTTAAATAAAATTCATTTACTTCATTGCATCCAACTTGAATATGTTCTTTACTTACTACTTCAATTCCAAATCCGTTTAATCCAATTATTTTCTTAGGATTATTAGTCATTAAATTTACTTTACGAAGACCAAGATCATATAATATTTGTGCTCCTATTCCATAATCTCTTAAATCTTCTTCAAATCCTAAAGCTATATTTGCTTCAACAGTATCCATTCCTTGATCTTGAAGCTCATAAGCTTTAATTTTATTTATAAGTCCAATTCCTCTTCCTTCCTGTCTCATGTAAAGAAGAACACCTCTTTTTTCTTCATCAATTCTTTTTAATGCTTCTTGAAGTTGGTCACCACAGTCGCATCTTTTAGAACCAAATGCATCACCTGTCAAACATTCCGAATGAACTCTAACAAGAACAGGTTCATCAGTTTTTACATCGCCTTTAACTAATGCCACATGATGTTCCCCATTGATTTTATTTATATAACCACACATTAGAAACTCACCATATTTAGTTGGCATTTTTGCTTCTGCTACTTTTTCAACTAATACTTCAGTTTTTCGTCTATATTCAACTAAATCTTTAATTGTTATCATTCTTAAATCATGTTTTTCAGCATAAGGTATTAAATCAGGAACTCTTGCCATTGTTCCGTCTTCATTCATTATTTCGCAAATTACTCCTGCAGGATAAAATCCAGCTAATCTTGCTAAATCAACAGATGCTTCTGTATGGCCTGTTCTGACCAATACTCCACCACCTTTTGCAACAAGAGGAAATATATGTCCAGGTCTGTTAAAATCATTTTGTTTAGCATCCTTTTCTAACAAATGTTTAATTGTATCAGCTCTTTCAAAAGCAGATATTCCAGTTGTTGATCTGATAGAATCCACTGAAACAGTAAATGCTGTTTCTTTAGGGTCAGTATTATTTGTTACCATACTTTTTATATTTAATTCATCCAATCTATCTTTTAACATAGGAACACAAATGAGACCTCTTCCGTATTTAGCCATAAAATTTATGTGCTCAGGTTTCACTGCTTCTGCAGCCATAAGAAGATCACCCTCATTTTCTCTATCTTCATCATCTACAACTATGACCATATTTCCTTTTTTTAATTCTACTAACGCTTCATCTATTGTACTAAACATCTCTACCTCCATTAATTTAATAATTTTATATTTTATAAGAATCCATTATCAGCTAAAAAACTCATATCTAATTTTGAATTATTTTCCTTTGCTGTATCTTTGAATGTTAAAAACCTTTCAATATATTTTCCCACAATGTCACACTCAAGATTTACTTCATCACCGATTTTTTTCTTAAGTAATATAGTTTCTTCTTTTGTAATTGGAATTAAAGAAACTCTAAAACTATTTTCTGTAGTATCAACAACAGTTAAACTTGTTCCATCAATAGCAATTGAACCCTTTGGAATTATATATTTTATAATTTCACTCTTAGCTTCAATGGTAAGCCATGTGGCAATGTCTTCATCCTTATAATCAATGATTTTGCCCGTTCCGTCCACATGTCCTGATACAATGTGTCCGCCCAGTCTATCACTTACTAGTAATGCTCTTTCAAGATTAACTAAACTTCCCTTTTTAAGTTTGCCAAGATTTGTTTTTCTCATTGTTTCTGGCATAACATCCAAAGTAAAAAAAGAATCAGAAAAACTTGTTACTGTAAGACATACTCCATTTGTGCTTATGCTGTCGCCAATTTTAATATTATTTAAAACTTTCTTAGCAGCTATTGTGAGCTTCATGGATTTTTCTCCATTTGTAACTCCTTGCATTGTGCCAACTTCTTCAACTAATCCTGTAAACATTTAATTTTCCTTCCTAACATACGCTTCAATCATAATATCTTCACCATATGTTTTTATATTCATGTTATATAACAAAACAGCATCGCTTAATTTTTCAAAACCTTCTCCTCCTATAGGAGTTTTAGAATGTTCTCCACCAATTAATTTTGGTGCGATAAATGTAATAACTTTATCAACAAGGCCTTCCTGGATCATTGAAAAATTAAGGTTTGCACCACCTTCTACCAAACAAGAATCTATTCCATTACTACCAAGGAAATTAAATAAATAATTTAAATCTACTTTACCATTTTTTGATGGTGTCAATATAACTTCAACATTTTTAAATTTTTTTAATTTATTTATTTTCTCTATATCAGCTTTTTCAGTTGTTGCTATTAAAGTTTTTTTATGAGAATCAACATTTAAAATTTTAGCGGTCAATGGTATTCTTAAAGAAGAATCAACTATAATCCTTGTAGCATCCGTTCCACCCTTTTTTAAACGAGTAGTTAAAGATGGATCATCCATAATTACAGTATTGACACCTACCATTATTGCAGATACTTTATTTCTAAGTTCATGAACATATTCTCTTGAAATAGCATTAGTTATCCACTTCGATTCACCAGTTTTAGTTGCAATTTTTCCATCAAGGGACATTGCAGTTTTTAAAATCACAAATGGACTTTTTGTTGTTATGTATTTTATAAATATTTCATTTATTTTTTTAGCTTCCCACCCAAGGAGGCCAACGCTAACTTCTATTCCGTTATTTTTTAATATTTCCACTCCTCTTCCTGCTACAAGAGGATTCGGATCCAACATAGCAACAACTACTCTACTAAGTTTTTTTTCAACCAACAAATTTGCACATGGGGGTGTTTTTCCATAATGGGAACAAGGCTCCAATGTAACATACATTGTTGCATCTTCAACATTTTCAGTTGAATTTTTTATAGCATTTACCTCAGCATGGGCACCACCAAAATATTCATGATAACCTTCACCTATTATTTTGTCATCTTTAACTATTACTGCTCCAACTAAAGGGTTTGGACTTGTTTTGCCCATACCTTTCAAAGCTAAATCTAAAGCTCTTTTCATATAAAAATTATCCATTTCACACCTCCTTTTATATAATTTCCAAAATACATAATTTTAATAATAAACTTCATCCTCATCCTGTCACAAAAGCACAGAATTTAAGTGAATCAATCTTAAGAAACAAAACAGATCCTGAAGTATAAAACTTCAGAACCATATGTTCAAGCGCGTTATATAAAAATAATTAAAAGTTAATATTTTTATATCCGTTTTTCTTCTCCCATCCAGACTTTACTGTCGGTCTTGGAATTACACCAAGTCAACCGCAACATAAATTGCAGTTCGTGGACTATACCACCGGTCGGGAATTTCACCCTGCCCTGAAGATCTATTCAATTTAGAGCAATTATAATACTTAATTTATAATTTGTCAATAATTAATTAATTTATTAATTAATTTCAACTGATGCTTCTAATTTATTGTTTAATACAATTTCATTTAAAGAATTTGTTAACTGTTTTTCTTTATCCTTATTTGAGTTGGATACTTTTAAATAATCACTATTTAAATCATTTATTAATATAAGTCCGGACTCATTTAATTTTGCAATTGTAATTTCAACTGATTTTGATATTCTTTTATGTTTTATATTAAGATCTGAAATTAAATACTCTATATTTTCATCTGAAGAACTTACAGATATAACCATGTCAAGTTTATTTAGTGAAAATAAAACAGAAGGATTATCTCCTAATTTTACAACGCTAACAGGAGTAATATAAACAAAGCCACAAAAAGCTGAAGCGGTAAATACAACCATAAAGATTAAAAGCATTATTGATATTTTTATATATATTTTTTTCATAAAGTCACCCTTAAATTTGTCGTCAGTAATAATATATTAAATATGTTTGTATATAATAACTTATACCTCGAAAAAATTTTTCTAAACTTTTTTCTACAAATTTAGCATAACCACTATTCAAAAAAAAAAGCTGTTAAATAAAGTAATTTTATTTAACAACTTTTTAAAAAAATTTAATATTTTATATATTTATTAAAGCAAACTTAAAATATATTTTTTATATTCCATAAATTTCTCACTAACACTAAAATCTTTGCTACGTGGTCTTTTTTCTTTTATTAATATTTCTTCTTTTATTTTTCCAGGTTTCCCCGATAGTATATAAATTCTGTCAGCTAATATAATAGCTTCATTTATATCATGTGTTATTAAAAGGGTGGACAGCTTAATTTGATCCATAACATTTAAATACCACTCATGCATATTGCTTTTTGTAATACTGTCAAGAGCTGAAAATGGTTCATCTAATAATGCAACCTGATCTGAAAATAAATATGTTCTAAGCAGAGCTGCCCTTTGTCTCATACCACCTGACAATTGATTTGGATATTTATCTTCTGTTCCTGTAAGTCCAAATTCATCAAAATATAGTATTGTTATTTCTCTTGCTTTTAACTTTTTTTCACCACGTATGACTAAGGGAAGACTAACATTATCTAAAATAGTTTTATAAGGTAATAAAAGATCCTTCTGAAGCATATAACTAACGCTACCAGCCTTGCCAGTTATTTCATTTCCATCAAGTTCAACTTTTCCATTATCAGGTTTTAACAGACCTGATATGACGTTGAACAAAGTTGTTTTCCCAACTCCACTGACGCCTAGTACACATACAATTTCACCTTTATTTAATTCTATAGAAATATCTTCAATAATGTTTGAACCCTCATAGGAGACAGTGATGTTATTTGCAGTTAGTTTATTCATTAATCAGCACTCTCCTACAATTAGCTTCTTAAAAATTTTACTCTGGTAAAAATTCATTTGTAAAACCAGTTTCCTTTGGTATTTCATTTTCGATTAATTTATTTTCAAATAACCAACCATAAAAACCATCCCATCTATTTGGGTCCATATATCCCCACTTAGTAGCATCTGCTATGTATTGGTCAGCTAACCATTTCTGGCTTTCTTTTACTAATTCAGGATCTAATTCTGGAGCTTGTTGCAGCAATATATCAGCAGCTTCTTCTGGATTTTCTATAGCAAATTCATATCCTTTTTTTATTGCTAATAAAGCTTTTTTTACTGTTTCAGGATTATTTTGTAAAAAATCATTACCAGCTACTAAAACTGGGCTGTAAAAATCAAGTTCTGTTCCATAATCAGCAAAATTTAAATAATTTGTTTCTATGCCCTTAACTTTAGTAGCAATTCCATCCCATGCATAAAATACCCAAACAGAATCAACATTTGTTTGAAGAGCCGTAACAACATCTGTTACTGTACTTGGAATCATTTTAATGTCTTCAAATTTTCCACCATCTTCTTCAACTATTTTTTTAATGATAGCTTTTTCAATAGGCATATCCCAAGTAGCATAAGAATGTCCTGACATTTTTGATGGTGTATCAATTCCTTTTTCTTTTAAAGAAATGATTCCTGATGTATTGTGTTGAATTAAAGCTGCAACAGCAGTAACAGGTACTTGGTTTTCACTTGCAAAATTAGGTGCTAATGAATCTTGAAAGCTAATACCAAATTCTGCATCCCCTGCACCAACTAATGTTTCAGCTCCGCCTTCTGGTGGCTGCATTATTTCTACATCAAGACCTTGTTCAGCAAAAAATCCTTTAGATTGTGCAACATATAATCCTGTATGGTTTGTGTTTGGAGTCCAGTCAAGAACTATACGAATTTTTTCGTTAGGTTCTTCAGCTACCTTTTCTTTATTTCCTTCATCAGCTTTATTTTGGCTACATGCAGTAAGTGTAAATATAGATAACGCTAATACTGCAGTTAAAGCAAAAATTTTACTTTTAAATAATTTCATTTTAATATCCTTCCTTAAACTTAATTAATTTCATTTTTATTTTTCTTTTTATCCCATGGCATAACTGCATCTTTTAATTTAGTTGTTAAAAACATTAAAAGAAGGCTTATGAGAGAGATAAAAAATATAACTGCGAACATTTTGTCAAACGAATAAGATTTTCTTACCCTTGTCATATAAACTCCAAGACCTGTAAAACCACCAAGCCACTCAGAAACTACAGCTCCTACAACAGAATAAGAAACTGAAATTCTTAATCCTGCAAAAAAATGGCTCATAGAACTTGGAAGTTTAATGTGTAAAAAACATTGAGCTCTATTTGCACCCATTGCTTTTAATAAATTTATGGCATCAGGATCAGCGGACCGGAACCCATCCAATAATCCAATTGCAATAGGAAAAAATGTTGTTATTACAATAAGTGTTATTTTAGGCAATATTCCATATCCAAGCCATAGTACCAGAAGCGGCGCTATAGCAACAGTTGGAACTGTTTGAGTTAAAACAAGTATGGGATAAATTGATTTATATGCAACTGGATATCTATCCATTATAACCGCTATTACAAATCCAAAAGCCGTCCCAATAGTAAGCCCTAAAAATGCCTCCATCAAAGTTGTTTTTGCATGATTCATTAAAAGAGGAAAATCCCCTATAAAAGCTAATAATACATCCACTGGTGATGGCAACATAAATTTAGGAACAATGCCTGTTAAAGACAAAATCTGCCATACTGTTAAAATTAATGCTATCGCTAAAACAGGTGATATTTTATTGATGATGTTTAGTAACTTTTTGGTCAATAGTAAGTACACCACCATCCGGGTTAAAACTAATTTTTACGTATGCAGATACTTTTGGCGCACCTGCTTTTACTGCTATTATCTGGCAGTTTTTCACTATTTCCATTAACTGATCATAATCTCCTTCAATAGCAGTTTCACATGGCCCAACATAATAATTTAAACCAGTACTTTTAATGTAATCAATAACCTCATCAACTATGCGGATTACCTCTTCATCAGAATCCACGTGAGGTAAAACTTGAATTGCTACGCTTGCTTTCATATGTATCCTCCTAGTATAAAATAAAAACCCCTCCAGCAATGGGAGAGGTTGTGTAATTTCTCATATACATTTCCTACGCCAGCATTACCTGGATCAGGTACAAAACAGTTTTTTACTGTTTTAGGGTTTAAAACATTACGTGGTTTTACTCTCAGCCTAACTCATTAAGCTCCCCTTTATTTAGATACTATCATAGTACAAAATAATTGTCAATTAAATTATAAAAATGCAATTTCAAACTAAATTATTGCATTTTAAATTAAATCTTTTTATAGAGCATATATTTTGTTATAATAATTATTGCAATCAAAATTTTATTTTTAATTTAAGAAAATGTGAAAATGTATATTAATTATGGAGGATATTATGAATTACGAAAATGAATACAAACAAAAATTGGTTAGTGCAGAAGAAGCAGTAAAAATAGTTAAATCTGGTGATTGGGTTGATTACGGCTGGGCAGCAGCAACTGTTGTAGCATTGGATAAAGCATTAGCAGCACGCGTTAATGAACTACATAATGTTAATTTAAGAGGCGGCATATTAATGTGGGAACCTGAAGTGTTTAAAGTAGCAGGTGGCGGAAAACATTTCACTTGGAATTCATGGCATATGTCTGGTATCGAAAGAAAAGCAATTGATAAAGGTTTTGCTTATTACTCACCTATTAGATATTCAGAACTTCCTAGATATTACAGAGAAAGTAATACACAATTAGATGTTGCATTTTTACAGGTTTCCCCAATGGACAAACATGGATATTTTAATTTTGGACCTAATGCATCCCATATGGCAGCAGTTTGTGAAACAGCTAAAAAAATAGTTGTTGAAGTTAATAAAAATATGCCATACTGCCATGGCGGTTTTGAAAATGTAATTCATATATCAAAAGTTCATATGATCGTAGAAGGAGATAATCCTCCAATAGCTGAAATGGGTGGAAGTTCTGCTCTTAGTGATGTAGATATAGCTGTTGCAAATTTAATAGTTGAAGAAATTCCAAACGGAGCATGTTTGCAACTTGGAATAGGTGGCATGCCAAATGCAGTTGGATCCCTTATTGCCCAATCAGATTTAAAAGACTTAGGTGTGCATACTGAAATGTATGTAGATGCTTTTGTAGATATTTATAATGCTGGAAAATTAAACGGTTCTAAAAAATCCATAGATAGATTTCGCCAAACATATGCATTTGGCGCAGGCACTAAAAAATTATATGATTATATAAATAATAATCCAGAACTTATGAATGCACCAGTTGATTACACTAATGATGTTAGGATTATTTCATCAATAGATAATTTTATGTCCATAAATAACTGCGTAGAAGTTGATTTGTTTGGACAAGTAAATTCAGAATCAGCAGGAACAAAACACATAAGTGGAGCGGGTGGGCAACTTGACTTTGTTTTAGGTGCTTATCTTTCAAAAGGTGGCAAAAGTTTTATTTGCTGTTCTTCAACATATAAAACTAAAGATGGTGAATTAAAGTCTCGTATTTTACCAACGCTGACGGAAGGATCCATAGTAACAGATACAAGAGCTAATGTTCAATATTTAGTAACAGAATATGGTAAAGTTAATTTAAAAGGATTATCAACATGGCAAAGATGTGAAGCTATAATTTCCATAGCTCACCCTAATTTTAGAGAAGAATTAATTAAAGATGCTGAAAAAATGAAAATATGGAGAAAAAGTAATAAATAATTAATAATAAAGGTGTCATAATACTATATAATAAGTATAAGCCAAGAGTGCGTTAAATTACTCTTGGCTTTTTTATATAAATTAATTCATTAATATTAACTAATTACATAGCATGTACTTTAATTTTACTACGTTCTTGTTGTTTTAATGAATGGAATATGTGTTGTAATATATCCATGCAATTTTTAACTGTTCTTCCATCCTCTTCATCTATAACAGGATTTAATTCAACAAAATCCATTGAAGTTATAAATCCAGATTTTAATAAGCTTGTAAAAATTTCTTTTCCTTCTTGTAAACTAAATCCATCTTTAACAGGAGTACCTGTTCCAGGAACAACTGACATGTCAAGAGCATCTATATCAAAACTTAGATGTACTCCATTCACATTTGAATTATTTATGTTATTAATAATAGTTTTTAAAATATTGCCCAAACCTTTTTGACGAACTACATCCATAGTATAAAAATTCAAATTAGTTTCTTCTGCTAAATCATACTCACCTTTATCTATATCTCTTGCACCAATTATATATACATTCTCAGGTTTAACTTTTATTCCTTCAAAATATATATTAGTTAAATTATGATCCCCTATATCCATAGAAGCAGCTAATGGCATGCCATGTATGTTACCAGATGGTGAAGTATCCCCTGTATTAATATCACCATGTGCATCAATCCAAATTACTGCTATTTCTTCAAAATATTTGCTTGCACCAGCTATACTACCCATTCCTAGTGAGTGGTCTCCGCCTAAAACAAATGGTAAAGCACCATCATTTAAAGAATTATAAACTGTATGAGCTAATGAGTTGTTATATTCTACTATTGGTTTTAAATATTTTAATTTATCATGATGAGCATATTTTTCTTCAGCATTAGTAGTAGGAATTTTTATATCTCCCATATCATATACTTCATGACCTTCATTTTTAATTAAACGCAATATATTGTTTTCCCTAAATGTAGATGGACCAAATTGAGCCCCTTCTTTATCACAACCATAATTAACCGGTACACCTATTAAATTTATTTTCAATGTTTTACCCTCCCATTGTTTCGTTATAAATAATTATACTGCTAATGTATAATTATGTCAAGATAGAATATTTATACATAATTATTTCAATCCTTATATTTGCATTATAGTTGAAATGTTCAAAACAATGATTGTGTTTCTAATTAAATTAGGATAGAATCATTATATATAACAAAATAGAAAGGATACACAAATACATTATGCAAGAGTTTTTAAGAAGAACATTAAAGCTTTTATTTGGACTTATGATATATTCTTTAGGAATAGTCTTTAGTATAAATGCAAATATAGGACTTTCACCTTGGGATGCTTTTACTATTGGAGTATCAAATATAACAGGTATCTCTTATGGCAATGTGAGTATATTAACTGGCATAGTTATTTTATTTATTGTTGTAGCCTTTTTAAAAGAGAAAATTGGTATAGGAACTATCTTAAATACTTTACTCATTGGGGTATTCATAGATTTTTTACAATCTTATAATATAATTCCTTATATGTCTAATTTTATATTAGGAGTTATAATGTTGTTTATAGGACAAATTATAATTAGTTTTGCCACCTATTTTTATATAAGTACAGGGTTTGGCTGTGGACCAAGGGATACTTTTATGGTAGGTCTTAGCAAGAAATTCCCCCAAGTACCAATAGGTTTTATTCGCGGTGGTATAGAAGGAACTGTTCTTTTAATAGGTTGGCTCTTAGGAGCTAAAGTTGGATTGGGAACTGTGATATCTGTATTTGGTATGGGTTTTATTATTCAAACTACATTTAAATTATTACATTTTGAAATTAAATCAGTTATACATGAAAATATTTTTGAAACAATTATTTCATTTAAAAAACTGTTATTACAATGCGAAGACCAAAATTTATAGTTTTAATTTGCGCCCAATGTTAGATAATATAAACTAATATTTGAGGTGCTTTTATTATTCTATAAAAAGTAACACATGTTGTCCTACTACATAAAATATATCAGAAACATTTTAACAAAAGGAGATGATTTTATGATTGGCGGATTGCACAAACATGAGTTCAATGCCAGAACATCTGTTAACGATAGGCATAGGCATAATTACCGAGGAATAACATCAGTAAGTCCAAATTACCCAAGGCATACTCATTATATGTCAGGAGAAACATCCTTTGAAGATGGACATACCCACAGATACTATATAGAAACTGGCCCTGCAATTAAAAGAAGGGGCGGACACATCCATTATTACTATGGTTATACCACCAGGGATGATGGTCATGTACACTATATGAAAGGGTATACATCTGTTGATGATATATATTAAAAAAACAATTTATATTGCACCTTAATAAAATAAATTTGGCTATAAGACTTTTAGAGTAATTCAGATCGAATTGTTCTAAAAGTCTTTTTAATTTATATTGTTCATATATATTTCTAATGGTAAAATAAATAATTAAGTTCAATAATTTTATTATGAAAAATGTTTAAAATATATATAAATTGTACTTAATTTTAATAAATAAGAGGTCAATCATGAAAGGATATATGGGAAAAATACTTTTTGTTGATTTAACAAATGGGTGTATAAAAGAACAAAAAATAAATGATGATATATATGAAAACTTTTTGTCAGGAGTGGGGTTAGGTGCATATGTTCTTTATAAAAATATACCCCAAAAAGCTGATCCATTAGGACCAGAAAATGTTTTGGGTTTTGTTAGCGGCCTTTTAACAGGTACGGGAAGCGTAATGACTGGCAGATGGATGGCTGTTTGCAAATCTCCTTTGACTGGCGGCTGGGGCGATGCAAATTGTGGAGGTACTTTATCCCCTGCTATAAAAAGGTGTGGATATGACGGAATATTTTTTAAAGGTATTTCAAACAAACCAGTTTATTTGCATATAGATGATGATGGTCCTAAACTAAAAGATGCATCACATATTTGGGGTAAGGATGCCGTTGAGACTGAAGAAATTTTAATAAATGAGCATACTTTCGGAAATAAAAAACCGTCTGTAGCTGTAATAGGTGAAGCTGCAGAAAAATTAAGTTTAATATCTGGCATATGCAATGATAAAGGTAGAATTGCTGCACGTTCTGGAGTTGGGGCTGTTATGGGTTCTAAAAAATTAAAAGCTATTGTTTTGATGGGAACTAATCAAATTAAATGCCATGATATATCTGCTGTAAAAGCCATAAGCAAAGAATATTCTGAAAAAGTTAAGCATATGAATTTACCAAAAATAGTTAAAGGTAATATGCTACCTCTTGCCAGTAGCTTAATGGCAAAATCTAATACATACTCTTCAGGCGATGGAATGATGAGTGTTTATATGTTTAAAAAATGGGGAACTATATTTTCTAATACATTTGGACTTCAAAACGGAGATAATCCTGTAAAAAACTGGGGAGGTTCCGTAAAAGATTACAACAAATCATATTACAAAAATATTAACCCTGATAAAATTATTGAAAGAGAAAATAAAAAGTATTTCTGTTATTCATGTGTTATAGGATGTGGTGGAATTTGTAAAATAGATGATATTGCTTTTGGAGAATTTTCTCATACACATAAACCTGAATATGAAACAGTAAATGCATTTGGGCCACTTCTTATGAACAAAGATTTAAATTCTATATTTTATATAAATGAATTATTAAACAGAGCTACCATGGACAGCATTTCTGCCGGAAATACTGTGGCATTTGCTATAGAATGTTATGAAAATAATATATTAAATAAAAATGACACTGATGGTTTAGAATTAACATGGGGTAATACAGATGCAATTATAAAACTTGTAAAAAAAATGATAGCTCGAGAAGGTATAGGTGATATTCTTGCTGATGGTGTAAAAGAAGCAGCTAAAAAAATTGGTAAAAAATCAAATCGTTTTGCAATGAATGCAGGAGGACAAGAACCTGGAATGCACGATGGAAGATTTGATCCTATGATGGGAGTTCATTTTTCAGTTGATCCAACACCGGGACGACATACAATTGGTTCAGGAACATATTATAATTACATGCAGCTATGGCAATATATTTCATGGGCTCCAAAAGTAAAAAATAAATCACTAAAAGAAGATGATTATATACCTTCAGAAGAAACAGCTTTAAAATCAGTTGCATCAAGTTGTTATAAACAATTAGTTGATGGAATAGGCGGATGCTTATTTGCAATGATAACAGGAGCACAACATTTTAAGATTTTTGATTATTTAAATGCTTCAACAGGATGGAACAAAACACCTGATGAATTCATGGAAATAGGAAAAAGAATGCAAACCTTAAGACAGATGTTTAATATAAGAGAAGGAATAAATCCCATTGATTTTAAAATCCACGACAGATTAGCAGGAAAACCACCTCTTACAACTGGGGCTACTAAAGGAAAAACAGTTCCTATTGAAGAAATGATGAAATTACATTGGCAAGTTTTCGGTTGGGATGAAAATACTGGAATACCTAAAAAGGGAACTGTAAAAAAACTTAATCTTGATAAATTTGTTGATTGCAAATTTTTAAAATGAACTGCGCCTTGTCATCCTGAACCATAGTGAAGGATC
>DIVM01000325.1 GCA_002435835.1 Firmicutes bacterium UBA6132 | reverse complement strand
CATCCCCATCTGATGTAACAGATATGAAACTGTCATGTTTTTCAGCTGTTATACCAGTCATAGGTTGGAACCAGTGTGTAAAATGTGTTGCACCTTTTTCTATTGCCCAATCTTTCATTGCATTTGCAACTACATTAGCAACATTAATATTTAAGCTTTCACCATTTTCAATTGTCTTTTTTAATGCTTTATAAGTGTCCTTTGGTAATCTTTCTTTCATCACTGAATCATTAAATACCATACTTCCAAATATTTCTGTTACGTAGCTCATAATAACCTCCTATTAGTACATGAATGCAAAAAAAGCGCTGTAGGTTAAATAAACCTACAGCGCCTTTGCTGTTTGATGTAATTATATTATGCTATATTTGAAAATATGTCAATAATTTTTTTAGAAAAATGCAAAATATTTTTTTAAAAAAACGAAAATATTTATGCTCAATCCTAAATAAATATTACTAAAACAACATAATAAATTTTCTTGACAACTAATATTGACTATAATATAATATTTGAAATGAACAAAGGCGTTCTTTAAATGCATTTTTATACTTATGAAAAAATGCATTTAATGAGCGCCTTTGTTTTTAATAATTATGTACATAAATATAAACAACTTTATATTTATAATTAAATTTAGTATAATATAATTATCAATGTTTTAAATAACTAATTACATACATTGGTAAACTATAATAATGAGCTTGGAGGTTTGTTATATGAAATATACAGTTAATGAAGTTTTACAGTTTATAGAAGAAAATGATGTGAAATTTATAAGATTAATTTTTTGTGATATATTCGGCACATTAAAAAATATATCAATAATTTCAGAGGAACTACCTCGTGCATTTGAATCCGGCATATCATTTGATGCCTCTTCTATTAAAGGGTTTATGAATATTGAAGAATCAGATTTATTTTTATATCCAGACCCATCCACATTATGCATTTTGCCATGGAGACCTCAACAAGGAAGAGTTGTAAGATTTTTCTGTAATATAAAACATCCTGACGGAACACCTTTTGAAGGAGACGGTCGAGATATTTTAAAAAAAGCTGTTAAATATGCTGAAGAATCTGGATATAAAATCGAAATAGGAACAGAATGCGAATTTTATCTTTTTGAAGAAGATGAAAAAGGGTATCCAACTTTAGAGCCACAGGACAAAGCAGGATATTTTGATACTGCTCCACTTGATAAAGGAGAAAATGTTAGAAGGGATATTTGTTTAACCCTTGAGCAAATGGGCATACTCCCCGAAAATTCTCACCACGAACAAGGCCCTGGACAAAACGAAGTGGATTTCAAATACTCAGATGCCTTGAGTTCAGCTGATAATTTAATTACTTTTAAATCAGTAGTAAAAACCATCGCACACATTAATGGTTTACATGCTTCTTTTATGCCTAAACCCCTAAAAAATCATAGTGGAAGTGGATTACATATTAATATTTCATTATTAAATAACAATGTTAATTTGTTTGAAAACATGAAATTTTATCACCATCCTGAAGCAGACAGCTTTATAGCAGGAATATTAAATAAAGTTCAAGATATCACTTTGTTTTTAAATCCTTTAACAAATTCTTACAACCGTTTTGGATTGAGCTCTGCACCTAAATATGTTTCATGGTCCCACGAAAACAGATCACAGCTTATAAGAATACCTGCTGCTAACGGAAAATATTCAAGAATTGAGCTTCGTTCTTCCGATCCAAGTTGCAATCCTTATTTAGCATTTGCTTTATTAATTTATGCAGGTATAGATGGAATAAAAAATAAAGAAAAACTTTGTGAGCCTTCAAATATTAATTTATTTGATGCAAATGACGAAATATTGAAAAATTTTGATAAAATACCTGATAATTTAGAAAAGGCTATTTATATTACACAAAATAGCCAATTTGTAAATAAATATTTGCCTCAAAAAACTATTGAAAAATTTATTTCATCCAAACAAAGTGAGTGGAATAATTATATTTTATCAAATGATAAAGAAAAATTCGAAATAGACTCTTATTTTTATACGGTGTAATTCACCATTCTAATAGCAATATATTATAGGTACGAATACTTTATTTAATAAATTTTGCATATAAAGGTGGTGATTGATTTCATGAATAGTGTACTCATTGTATCAAACTCCAATAAGTCTGTTGAAAACTTATCTCAACTGTTAAATTCAAATGGATCATATGAAATATATTCTGCAAACAGTGGTAGCGAAGCAAGAAGATTAGTAAACAACTCCGATTATGATTTAGTTATTATTAACACTCCACTTCCTGATGAATTTGGCAATAATCTTGCTGTAACTATTACTGAAATCAGCGCTTCAGGAATAATATTAATTGTAAAAAGCGAAGTTGCAGATGATGTTTCAGCAAAAGTTGATGATTATGGAGTTTTAGTTGTTCCTAAACCTATCATAAGGCAGTTTTTTTTTCAAGCTTTAAAATTATCCCTTGCTTCTAAAAAAAGAATTTTAGGTTTAAAAAGCGAAAATATACATCTGCAGGGAAAAATAGAAGAGATAAGAACGGTTACAAGAGCAAAATGCATTTTAATACAATACCTTAACATGACTGAAAGCCAAGCTCATAGATATATTGAGAAACAGGCTATGGATTTACGTGAAACAAGATTGCAAGTGGCAATAAATATATTGAAGACTTATGAAAGTTAAAAGAAAGGCAGAAATGTTTATTTCTGCCCCTTTTTTGTCTGAAACTTTCTATTATAAATTATTATACAAGTGTAATTTTTGGGGACACACCGCTTTTGCGCGTAAAACCACTTCGCAAAAGGGAGCATACTCTTTTAAATTAACTAATTATAGTTTTGATTATTTCAGTAGCTAATACTGCATCTGCATTTCCTTTTGTTTCTTTCATGACGAATCCTATGATTGATCCAAAAGCTTTTTCTTTTCCATTTAAAAATTCTTTCACTGCTTTTTCATTTGCTAAAACTGCTTTTTCACAAATGCTTTTCAATTCATTTTCATCAATACCTTGTAAATCTTTTTCAGTAATAAATTCACTTAAAGGTTTCCCCGTATCAAGCATTTTTTCAAGAGTATTTCTTGCCATGTTTGAATTGAGTTTATTAGTTTCTGTTAGTTTTACAAGTTCATTTAAATAAGATGGAGGTATTAATATATTAAAATCTTCTTTTTCAGCTTCAGTTGATAATGTTCTAAATATTTGGCTTAAAATAAAATTAGAAACAGTTTTATGATTTTCAATTCCTTTACAAGCTTCTTCAAAATACTCAGCAACCTTTTTATATTTAACTAAAAGTTCAGCATCCTGTATGGGTAAATTATAATCTTCCACAAAACGTTTCAACTTAACTGAAGGAAGTTCAGGCAGTTCATTTTTAATTTGTTCAATTTGTTCATTTGTTGTTGAAATAGTAACTAAGTCTGGATCTCTGAAATATCTATAATCATCTGCATCTTCTTTTTTGCGCATACTTTCAGTAATATTTAAATCAGAATTATACTTTCTTGTTTCTTGTTCTACTGTGTTGCCACTTTCAATAATATCTATTTGTCTGTTAAATTCATATTCCATTGCTTTTGCTATAAATGATAAAGAGTTCATGTTTTTTATTTCAGTTCGAATTCCTAAATCAGAATCTCCAAATTTTCTAACAGAAATATTCACATCACATCTTAATGAACCTTCCTGCATTTTTACATCGGATACTCCAATATATTTCATTATCAGTCTTAGTTTTTCTATATATTCAACAACTTCATCTATACTTCGAAAATCGGGCTCAGTAACTATTTCAACAAGCGGAACTCCTCCCCTATTATAATCAATATATGTGTCTCCTCTTTTATGAACAAGCTTTCCTGCATCTTCTTCTATATGAATCCTTGTGATGTTTATATTTTTTCCTGTTGATAAGCATATATATCCGTTTTCACAAAGAGGTTTATCGAATTGTGATATTTGATATGCTTTTGGCAAATCAGGATATACATAATTTTTTCTATCCATTTTAGATATATTTCTTATCATGCAATTAGTTGCAAGACCTGCTTTTACAGCATAATTCACAACATTTTTATTTAATTTTGGTAGTGTCCCAGGTAACCCAATACATATTGGACAACAATGAGTGTTTGGCTCACCGCCAAATTCTGTTGTACAATTACAAAATATTTTTGTTTTTGTTGAAAGCTCTATATGGGTTTCTAATCCAGCCACTAATTCATAACTCATAGTTTCACCCCTAATTCAATATTTTTATAAATTTTATCTCCCATTTGTTTTTCATACTGATATGCAATATTTAAAATTTTATGTTCTTCAAGTCTATTTCCTATAATTTGCATTCCTATGGGAAGACCCTTTGAATCAAAACCACATGGTATGGAAACTGCTGGTAGTCCTGCAATATTAACAGGAACAGTACAAATATCAGTTAAATAAGTTTCTATTGGATCAATGGATGTAAAATTCAATTCAAATGCAGTCATAGGAACAGTTGGCGCAAGAATTACATCACATTTTGTGAATGCATTTTTAAATGCCCTTACAATAGTTCCTCTTAATTTTTGAGCTTTTTTATAATAAGCATCATAATAACCTGCACTTAAAACATATGTTCCAAGAAGAATACGCCTTTTAACTTCTTTTCCAAATCCCTCACTCCTTGTTTTACAGATCATTTCATTCAAATCATTGTAATGAGATGTTTTATAACCATAACGTATGCCGTCGTACCTTCCTAAATTTGAAGAAGCTTCAGCGCATGCAAGTATATAATATACAGATAGTGAATATTTTAATTCTGGTAATTCAAAATATATTATTTCTGCACCTAAATCTTCATAAACTTTTATAGCTTGAAGTATGGATTCTTTAACATCATCCCTTATTCCTTCAAAATATTCTTTAGCAATTCCTATTTTTTTGCCTTTAATGCTGTCATTTAATTTATCTGCTGTCATTATTCCTTTATTTGCGCAACTTGTAGAATCTTTTTTATCATATAAAGAAATGGCATCATGTATTATTGCTGTGTCTTCAACTGTGTGCGCAATTGGACCAATTTGGTCAAAACTTGAAGCATATGCAATTAAGCCATATCTTGAAACTGCACCATATGTTGGTTTTAAGCCAACTAAACCACAGAAACTTGCAGGCTGCCTTATGGAGCCACCCGTGTCAGAACCAAGACCATATACTGCGATGTTTCCTCCAACAGCTGAAGAAACTCCACCTGAACTTCCTCCTGCAACATGGTTTAAATTATGAGGATTTAATGCTCCTCCAAAACATGATGTTTCACAGGATGAACCCATTGCAAACTCATCCATATTTGATTTTCCAAGAAGCACTGCATTTTGGCTTTTTAAAGTTTCCCAAACCGTTGCATCATAAATAGGAACATATCCTTTTAATATTTTAGAACAACAAGTTGTTTCAATATTTTTAGTTGAAATATTATCTTTTAAAGTCATGGGAATTCCTTCTAAGGGCATTAAATGCCCTTTAGAAGAAATTTTCTCATCAACTTTTTTAGCCGCTTTCAAAGCTTCTTCTTCTGTAACTTTAACATATGCGTTTAAATTTTTATTTTCTTCTTGAATTTTTTCAAGATATTTATTTGTTAATTCCGTACATGAAATTTCTTTTTTAATTAAAAGACTGTTTATATATCTTATTTTGCTTGTTACCATAAATTATTTGACAGATCTTCTTTTTACAAGAAAATATCCATCTACCCCCCCATCTCTATTTTTTAATATAAGATCACTGTCAAAACTATCCATAACTTCATCTTCATGAAATGCATTTACGATGTTTGATATATCATCAAATTCCACATTTTCATCTTCAACTGCATTATTTATTGTATCTGCAAACTGGATTATTTCAACCATATCTTTTGTTAGGGCTTCTATTTCTTCATCTTCTATTGATAATTTTGAAAGTTTTGCAATTTTTAAAATATCATCGCGCGTTATCATAATACCACTCCTTTGCATTTATTATCTTAATTTTATGTGAACTTCTCTTAACTGTTGTTCGGTAACTTCATTAGGCGCATTTGTCATCAAATCTTGAGCGTTGCTGTTCATAGGGAATGCTATAACTTCTCTTATGTTTTCCTCTTCTGTTAACATCATAACTATTCTGTCTATGCCAGGCGCCATACCAGCATGAGGAGACGCACCAAACTTAAATGCATTGTAAAGTGCTGAGAATTTAATTTGCAATTCTTCTTCTGTATACCCTGCTAATTCAAATGCTTTAGTCATTATGTCCAAATCATGATTTCTTACAGCACCTGATGAAAGTTCCACTCCATTGCATACAATATCATATTGATATGCAACTATATCAAGAGGGTCTGAGTTTAACAATGCATCAAGTCCTCCTTGTGGCATTGAAAATGGATTATGAGTAAATGCTAAGGCTCCAGAATTTTCATCCACCTCATACATTGGAAAATCAACTATGAAACACATTTCAAATTTACTTTCATCTATTAAGTTTAATCTCTTTGCAAGTTCAGTTCTTACTTGGCCTGCTAATTTAAAAGCAAAATCTTTATGGTCCGCTATAAAAAACAAAACACATCCTGGTTTTAATTTAGCTCTGTCAACTAATAAGGTTCTATCCTGTTCAGAAAGAAATTTATCAATAGGTCCATGATATTTCATATCATCATCAACTTTTATATAACCAAGGCCTTTCATTCCTATTCCTTCAGCAAATTTAAGCATATTTTCAAAAAAACTTTTAGGCTGAGAAGCACAATTTTCCACATTAATGGCTCTTACAGTTTTTTTCCTGAATGGAGCAAAATCAGTTTCTATAAACATGTCACTTATATCAATAATTGTTAGAGGGTTTCTCAAATCTGGTTTGTCCGTTCCATATTTAAGCATGGATTCTTTGTATGGAATTCTTGTAAATGGCGGTTTAGAAACTTCTTTATCTGAAAATTTATCAAATATTTCATAAAGAACTTCTTCAGCAACTGATAAAACATCTTCTTGAGTTGCAAAGTTCATTTCAAAATCAAGCTGATAAAATTCTCCAGGAGAACGGTCTGCTCTTGCATCTTCATCCCTAAAACACGGAGCTATTTGAAAGTACTTATCAAAACCTGAAACCATCAAAAGCTGTTTAAACATTTGAGGAGCTTGAGGAAGAGCATAAAATTTTCCTTGATGCTTTCGACTTGGAATAATATAATCCCTTGCTCCTTCAGGAGAAGATGATGTCAATATAGGAGTTTGTATTTCTAAAAATCCTAAGTTTTCCATTTTATTTCTTATAAAAGAAACCACTTTAGAACGGAATATAATGTTATTCTTAACTTTTTCATTTCTCAAATCCAAAAATCTGTATTTCAAACGCAAATCTTCTTTGATTTCTTTAGAAGAAGAAATTTCAAAAGGAAGGGATTCCCTTACTTTCCCGAGTATTTGTAAAGATTTTGCTTCAACCTCAACAGTTCCTGTAGGTATTTTTAAATTAATAGTATCTTCATCTCTTTTAATTACAGTACCTGTAACAGTTATGGAGCACTCTTTAGAAACATTTTTAAGCATATCTTCATTTTCCACAACAATTTGAACAACACCATATTGATCTCTCAAATCAACGAATTTAACACCGCCGTGATCCCTGACATTTTCGAACCAACCTGAAACTCTAACTTCTTTTCCTATATGAAATTCCCTTATTTCCCCGCATGTATGTGTACGATATATATTTTCTTTCATAGCTTAATTCCTTTCATTTTTAGAATTTACATTTTAAAATTTTAAAATTGATTTTAAAATTTAATGTTGAATAATTTTTATTATTGATTTAACACTAAATTTTGTACAAATAAAATTTTATCCGGATTAAAATTTTATTTGTAAATACTGCATTTTAAAGAACAAATAAGCTTATTTGAATACAAAAAAACTCCTTCAATCCCAAAGGGACGAAGGAGTTATATAACTTTCTTTCGCGGTACCACCCAATTTAGCTTTACGCTCACTCAAAAAACACTAACATGTTTTTGCCGCTTTAACGCTCGGATGCGTCTGAGTCTACTAATGCATTGCATTTTCGGTCAAAAGCTCAAGGATGTTCTTCAATTAAAATTATCGCAATAGACTCTCACCAACGCTATCTCTCTGTAACTAAATTTTAATTTACTCTTCCTATCATCGCTTAATTATTGTTATTTTAAATTATTATATGCCTATTTTAAAATTTGTCAAGTGTTTTTTAATTTAAAAATAAATTTATTAATTTAATTTAATTTAATATTTTTAAATATTAAATCTTTGTCATCAGCAGATATTTTAATAGAATCTAAATTTTGAATAGTTCCTTTTAAAAGCTCTTCGGATAATCTGTCTTCTATTTTCCTTCTTATTTCTCTTTGAAGAGGTCTTGCACCATACATAGGATCGAAACCTTCTTTAGCTAAGAAGTCTAAAGCTTTGTCGTCTAATTCTATTTTGATGTTTAATTGTTCAAGACGTTTAGATAAATTATCAATCATCAAAGAAACTATTTGTCTAATATGTTCTTGATTTAAAGAATGAAAAACAATTATTTCATCTATACGATTTAAAAATTCTGGCCTAAAAGTTTCTTTAAGTTGACTCATTACATGTTCTTTCATTTTATCATATTCATTTTTTTCTTCATTTGTTGAATTTGACGCAAATCCTAAAGTTCTTTGTTTTTTTATTGTACTTGCACCAACATTTGATGTCATAATGATAACAGTATTTTTAAAATCAACGGTTCTACCTTTAGAATCAGTCAATCTGCCATCATCAAGTATTTGAAGCATTATATTAAATACATCAGGATGAGCTTTTTCAATTTCATCAAACAAAATAACTGAATATGGTTTACGTCTTACTTTTTCTGTTAGTTGACCACCTTCATCAAAACCAACATATCCCGGAGGTGAACCAACTAATTTTGAAACAGAATGTTTTTCCATATACTCCGACATATCTATTCTAATCATTGCATTTTCATCACCAAACATTGATTCTGCTAATGCTTTTGTCAGCTCAGTTTTACCTACACCAGTTGGTCCTAAAAATATAAATGAACCAATTGGTTTTTTAGGATCCTTTAATCCAACTCTTGATCTCCTAATTGCTTTTGATATTGCTTCAACAGCCTTTTCCTGACCTATAACACGATTGTGAAGTATTTCTTCCATGTTTAAAAGTCTGCTTGATTCTTCACCTTGTAATTTTTTAACTGGAATTCCAGTCCATTGTGCAACTACATCAGCTATTTCCTCATAACCTATACTTGAGTCTTTAGAATTTTTAGAAGCCCATTTTTCTTTTTGGCTCATTAGTTCATCCTGTATTTTCTTTTCTTCATCTCTTAAGCTTGCAGCTTTTTCAAAATTTTGATTGCTAATAGCTCCTCTTTTTTCATTGTTAACTTCTTTTAATTTTTCCTCTAACTCTTTTAAATCTTTTGGAGCTGTAGAAGATTTTAATCTTGCTTTTGAAGCTGCTTCATCTACTAAGTCAATTGCTTTATCAGGCAAAAACCTATCCGAAATATATCTGTGAGATAATTTTGCAGCTGCTTCTATAGCTTCATCTTTTATAACGATTTTATGATGAGCTTCATATTTATCTCTTAAACCCTTTAATATTAAAATTGTATTTTCAACAGTTGGTTCTTCAACAGTAATAGGTTGGAACCTTCTTTCAAGAGCTACATCTTTTTCAATATGTTTTTTATATTCATCTATAGTTGTTGCTCCAACTACTTGCATTTCGCCTCTTGCTAATGTAGGTTTTAAAATATTTGAAGCATCAATGGCTCCTTCTGAAGCTCCTGCCCCGATTATTGTATGAATTTCATCTATAAATAAAATTATATCTCCAGATTGTTTTATTTCATCTATTGCATTTTTTAAACGTTCTTCAAATTCTCCTCTATATTTAGCACCAGCTAACATACCAGTTAAATCAAGAGTTACAACCCTTTTATCCTTTAACAATTCAGGAACATTCCCTTTAACTATTTCCTGTGCCAAACCTTCAGCTATAGCTGTTTTACCAACACCAGGTTCACCTATTAAACAAGGATTATTTTTAGTTCTTCTTGAAAGAATTTGAATTACCCTTTGAATAACATCTTCCCTTCCTATAACAGGGTCAAGTTTTCCCTCTCTTGCGCGCTGATTTAAATCAGTACCGTATTTATCTATTGTTTTTGTTGAAGCAGGTTTAGAATTTTGAGCTTTAACATTTGCTCCTGGTGCTTTTTCGCCTGTTTGACCTCTTATAGCTTCCATTACTTCGTTTTTCAATTCTCTATGATTTGTTGCTTGTTTTAATATTTGAGCACCTATTCCTTCTCCTTCGTCAATTAATCCCAGCAGTATATGTTCTGTTCCAATAAAAGGTTGAGACATTTCTAACGAATATTGTTTTGCAAGTTCTATTATATATTTACTTCTTGGACTAATAGTAATGTATTCTGGTAATACTTCACCCATGCCAGAAGTTCTTTTTATTATATTTCTAACCTCTTCAACATTCAATTTATTTCTAAGTATTTTTCCTGCAATTCCTTCTTGTTCCAACATTAAACCTAACAAAATATGTTCTGTTCCTAATACATTGTGTTTAAATTTTTTAACTTCTTCCTGTGCTAAGTTTATAGCATTTTTAGCTTCATTGTTAAATCCATTTATCATATTTTCATCTCCTATCATATTATTTCATTAACCTAATAATTTATTTCTAATTATTTCAGCTCTTATTTTATCCCTTTCTTTTAAGGTCAGTTGTTCGTTAGCATTGGATAAAATATTATTAGGCTGGACTTCTACCATTAAACCATATAAATTTTTATTATCTACTTTACTCATTATACCCATTTCTTTTCCAAGTTTAACAAAGGATAATAATTTCATTGCTTCATCTGAACAAATACTCCTTGCATTAGTTAAAATACCATATGCTCTATGAATTTGATCTTCTATATCGTCAAAGTTATTTTTTCTGAACTGTTCTCTAGTAATTTGTTCTTTTTGTACTATTTGCATTACTATTTGAGAAATTTTTTCTATTAAAGTTTCTTCTGTTGCTCCTAAAGTACCTTGATTAGATATTTGGAACAAATGTCCCATGGATTTTGTTCCTTCACCATAGACTCCTCTTACAGCAATACCAAGCTGAGATATTCCAAACAATATTCTGTCCATTTGATTAGTCATTGATAATGCAGGTAAGTGAAGCATTACAGATGCACGCATACCAGTTCCTATATTTGTAGGACAAGAAGCAATATAACCAAGTTCTTTATCAAATGCATAACTTAAGTGCTCTTCCAACATATCATCTACTTTAGTAGCCTGCTCCCAACATTCATTTAAACACATTCCATAGCCGAGAGTTTGTATTCTTATATGGTCTTCCTCATTTATCATGATTGATACTTTATCATCAGCGCTTAGCAAAAATGCTCCGTTATTTTTGTTTTCCGAAAGAGCAGGACTTATAAAATGTTTTTCAATAAATACAAATTTTTCAACATCAGTTAAATCTCTCATGTATGTTAGCTTAAAATTTAAATCATTATCTTTAATTGCATTATTTACACCATCTATTATTTCATTTGATTCTTCCGCCGTCATTTTAACAGGAAATTTATAATTTTTTAAATTACGAGCAAGTCTTATTCTGCTTGTTACCACTATTTCATGTTCTTTATCCATGCTATCACTTCCTTTTCTAAAAAATTAAACTTCTTTTTCTAAATTTCTTATTTTATCTCTGAGTTCTGCAGCTTTTTCATATTCTTCTTGTTCAACCATTAGTTTTAATTCATCTTTTAATTTTTCTATATCTTTTTTTAATTTATAATTTCCGCCTGAACGTTTAGGTATTTTACCTACATGAACATCATAACCTTGAATACTTTTTACAACTGGCATTAACTTTGTTTTAAAAGTTTCAATACAATCCGAACACCCAAATTTTCCTATTTTTCTAAATTGATCATATGTCATACCACATGTTGAACATCCTTTTGTTGGGACATATCCAGATTTATTAAATGCATTATTTAACATTTCTGAAAATACATTTTCAATTGTAAAAGTTGAATTAAACATTTGTTGATTTTTTTTAGCGCATTCTTCACACAAATGATTTTCTGACTTCTTTCCATTAATGATATGAGTTAAATGTACTGTTGCTTCGTTTTTGCCACATTCATTACATAACATTTGTTGCCTCCTTGAACTTAATTAGTTGAATTTATAATAGCTAATATTATTTCCTTTAGTATATCCGCTCTTAATTTATTTCTATTTTGTTGATTTACAATATTTAAAGTTCTGTCTGTTAAAATAATTTTAATTATTGTTTGTTCTCTTTTAGTAATTATACGCTTTTCATTTAATACATCAATTAAATCAAAAGCTTTGTTTATTGTAATAGCATCTCCAATGCTTTCATTTAAAATTTTTTCTAAATCATTTTGTCTTGAAGTTTCAACTTTATAAATTTTGATATATCCTCCACCACCC
>DIVM01000172.1 GCA_002435835.1 Firmicutes bacterium UBA6132 | reverse complement strand
TACTGTGAAAAAACTGGATATTCATTAGATAAATTATTCTTTGATAAAGAGTATAAAGCTTCTGATGAAAATACAGTCCTACCTCATGAAAACAACAATAAGTTTTACAACTATAAACTTTACAATAGTAATGACTATGTAAGACTTCCTAGAATATCTGCTGGTAACTCTTTAAAAGCAATTGAGTTAAATCATGACATCATGCTCTACGATGAAAATATAAACAAGTTTGATGGTAACGGTTCTTACTTAATCAATACAAATGATGCTGTATCTGCTGTAAATATTTTTACTAAAATTGATGGTGATTATGCATATAACTATATTGGATTTACAATTGCGAATGAATTATCTAAAGAACAACTTGGAAAATTGAATGTGATTGGTAAAGTTATCAAAACTTTTTCATTTTGATAAAGTAGTTAAACATTATACCAATGAAACTAATTCATAGGTTGCTTTGATGTTGACTCTTCAGCCTCTGCTTTATTAAAAAGCCCTTCATTCTCCAAAACTTTTACAATAAGTTCTTGTTTAGACTTATTGTACTTTGAGCATATTGCATCGAATACTTTAAAATCTTCAATATTCAATTTAATTACAATAGTTTTAGTTTCATTACTTTTTTGAATGTTCTCTTTATGTTCTGCTTTTATCATATCCAACACACTTTTTTTTGAAGCCATTTAAAATCCTTTATTTTTTATTTTGATTTGTAATCATATACAAAAATATTCTATTTGTGATTTGCGAAATTTTGGCGATGGTTTATATTTCCAAATTTTAATTAGTACCTACTTTGAGCCAATTTTCTGACCTCTATTCGTTACCACAGTATATATACTATATAGGCATAGCTAAATAGTACTCATTTCATAAGTTGAAAATTTTTCAACTAGTAATCACAAATCAAAATAAATATACTAAAATTTCAAGAAATGATTCTAAGGAGTAATTATGGAAGAAAATAAGAAATCTAAAATAGAAGCTACTATCAAAACAATGCTCTATAAACAAGCAAAAGATAAAATTACAAAAGAGGAGGAAGAACTCTCATATAGAAAATTGCATAATCTTTTAGAGTATAAATTGAAGAAGGAGAACAAATCTATTCCCAATGGTTTAAGCTATGCTACAAATTACTATTATAAAAAACACAAACAAAATATCAGAGCAAAGTTAAGAAGGGTAAAACAAAATAAATACATAACCAATTTACGGGCAAAATATTCAGATTTGAACATTGATGAAGCCTTTCAATACTTGGCTTTAGATGAAAAAATTTCTATGCAAAGAAAAGGAGATATTCTCTCAATTGAAACATTTATTCAGATTTTAACGAATCGACCTATTCCAAAAAAGAGAAAAAAAATTAAAGCAGAAGAGATGGTAACTGAACTATAAGTGGGCAAATTTAGTGCCCTCCTCTGTTCCTTTAAACTAGTGCTACTTTACCTATAACTTTTCCTAAAAGCCTTATTTTATCTAGTTCATCAGGAACAATAATCTCACTATTATAACTTTTGTTATCACTGATTAATTCTAATGATCCATCAACTTTCAAAGCAACTCTTTTTACAAATAATCCTACATTTGTTGAAACTATAAATATTCCTCCTTTACTTACATCCAAATTATCTTTATCAAATAAAATAACCTCTCTATCGATTAAAGTTGGTTCCATTGAGTCTCCCATAACATTTAATGCAGATATAGCATTAGGGTTAGCATTATTAGATTTATAGAGAGAATCAAGAAGCTTTTTATCAATACTAAGATATTCATAATCCTCATCATAATTAAAACTTCCACCACCAGCACTCGCATTAATTCTTGTAAAGTGTTTTATTCTTGTATATTTTTCAGTTTCTTCTTCTAATGATTTTGGCAGTTGTTCAAACAAAATCCAATTGATTGAAATTTTTCTTTTTGCACAAAATTTTGCTATTTGTTCATACGGAATACCATTTTTTTTCTTTAAATGGCTAAGTGATTCCTTTGACATACCAAGTGCAGAAGCCACATCTTTATCAAATATTTTTCTACTTGGGTGTTCTGAACTCAAAATATCTTTTAGCTTTTCTATAATCTCATTAATGTCCATGTTTCTCCTAAAAATCAAAATTAATTGAATATATTTCAACTAATTAAGCATAAACCTTTTAATTAGTTATATTTTATTCAATTAAAACTTTATTGGAGTTAAACTATATGAAAATACACTTAGATTTAGATTGCTATTTTGTATCGGCTGAGAGAACTAGATACCCTTTTTTAAAAGGAAAAAATGTTGTTGTTGCTAAAGGAAGTGATAAAAAAATCTTCTCTAAAGATAAAAAAGAAGGTGTTATTGTTGGAAGTAATGGAGCTTTTAATAGTATCTTAGAATTTAAAAATTCATATGATATTAATAACATTTTACAAGCATGGAGAGATGAATTTATTGATGAAAATGGAGAAATACACGGTATTGTAATCGCTAAAAGTTATGAATGTAAACCTTATGGTATAAAAACAGGAACTCCTCTTAGAGATGCGATTCACATGTGTCCTAACCTCATAATCTTACCAAGCGATCATCTTTTTTATGTAGAGCTTTCTCAAAAGCTAAAAGCATTTTTAGAACTTAAAATTCCAGTGCTCGAAACCTATAGTATTGATGAATTTTTTGGTGACCTTGGCGGTTGGATAAAAGATGAAGATACATTAGAATTCATAACAGAGCTTCGTAATGAAATTATGCAAAAGTTTGATTTACCAATTACTATTGGAGCAAGTCGTAGTAAATGGATTGCCAAGCTTTTAACAGATTTTGTAAAGCCATTTGGTGTAATTGCCCTACCCCAAGAAAAAGTATATGAATACACAAAAGATATCGATATCAATGACTTTCCAGGTATTGGGCGAGCTATTTCTCAAAAGCTTG
>DIVM01000286.1 GCA_002435835.1 Firmicutes bacterium UBA6132 | reverse complement strand
GAATTTTATTTTGACATAATACCTTATTCATATCAGCAAGAAATACTGGACAAACTGCAAGCTGAAAGAGAAATACATAATAGATATAAAAATTTAATAGTAGCTGCAACAGGGACAGGCAAAACTGTAATTTCAGCATTTGACTACAAAAGGTTTGTGCAAAACAATCCTGTTTCGAAAAATAGATTATTATTTATAGCACATAGAGAAGAAATTTTAAAACAAAGTTTGGATTGTTATAGGAAAGTTTTGAAGGATAGAAATTTTGGTGACTTGTGGGTAGGAAGATATGAACCATCGCAAACAGAGCACCTTTTTATTTCTATACAAACATTTAATTCAAAAGAGTTCACAGAAAATATAAAAGAAGATTTTTACGATTATGTAGTAGTTGATGAGTTTCATCATGCTGCTGCAAATAGCTATCAGAAATTATTAAATTATGTAAAACCTAAAATATTGCTCGGCATGACAGCAACCCCTGAGCGTATGGATGAAAAGGATGTAACAGAATATTTTGACAACAAAATAGCTGCTGAAATAAGATTAGGAGAAGCAATTAATAGAAAAATACTTTCTCCATTTAATTACTTTGCAGTGACAGATACAGAAACTTTGAAAAACATCCAATGGAGAAGCGGCGGTTATGATGTTAATGAACTTGAAAAGATTTATACAAAAGACAATCAACGTGCCAAATTAGTAATTGAAAGTATAAATAAATATACAAAAGATATTAGAGGAGTCAGAGGATTAGGATTCTGTGTAAGTAAATTACATGCAGAATTCATGAGCAAATATTTCAATAGCGTTGGAGTACCATCCATTTATTTGACATCGGATTCAAACGATGAAGCAAGGGATAGCGCTAAGCGAAAATTAAATAATAGGGAAATAAATTTTATATTTGTAGTTGATTTATATAATGAAGGTGTTGATATACCTGCAATAGATACAGTTTTATTTTTAAGACCTACAGAAAGTATTACAATTTTTCTGCAACAATTAGGAAGAGGATTAAGGCTTTGCGATAATAAGGAATGTTTGACAGTTTTAGATTATGTAGGCCAAGCAAATACAGGCTACAATTTCTATGAACGAAAATTTAGAGCATTAATAGGCAATACTCATAATTCTGTAGAGACAGAGTTGAAAAATGAATTTCCTAATTTACCTAAGGGCTGTTTCATTCAATTAGAAAAAGTTGCAAAAGATTATATTTTAGAAAGCATCAACAATGCAATCAACAACAAAAGGCATATGGTACAGAAAATCAAAGATTATGGTGCAGGTAGGAATAATCTTGATGTTATTGAATTTTGTGAAAAATATAATGTTGAATTGACGGACATATATAAAAATTATAGTTTTACATATTTGTGTTCAGAAGCAGGTTTAATTAAAGACTTTAACTTTGAAAAATATAAAAAAGAATCAAATGGAATTTCAAGACTTTTACACATTGACTCTAAAGAATGGATAGAGTTTGTTTTGAAAATATTGAAGGCAGATTTAATTAACTATAGTGTTTTAAATCAAAATAGAAAGTTAATGTTTAACATGTTCTATTATTCATTATGGCAGGATACATTGGAAAAATCCAATTTTAATTATATAGAGGAAAGTATAAACAAGTTAAAAGAATGTCCTCCATTATATAATGAGATAATTTCTGTTTTAGAATATAATTTAGAAAACATCAGCGTAATGGAAAAGAATTTAGATTTAGGATATCAAAGTCCATTAAAGTTGCACTGTAAATATTCAATGGCAGAAATTCTTGCAGCATTTGAAGAACATAAATTAGATAAAAAATCATCATTTAGAGAAGGTGTACTTTATTTAAATGATAAAAAGACTGATATGTTTTTTATAACATTAAATAAATCGGAAAAAGATTATTCCGAAACAACCATGTATGATGATTATGCCATAGATGATGAATATTTTCACTGGCAATCCCAAAGTGGAACAGCTGATACATCAGCAACGGGGCAAAGGTATATTAATCATGAATCGATGGGCAGTAAAGTATTACTTTTTGTAAGAGAGCGAAGAAATATGAACGGAATAACAGAACCATATTATGGCCTGGGAACAGCAAAGTTTGTAAGTAATGAAGGCAGCAAACCCATGAGTATAGTTTGGAAACTTGATAATAAAATGCCTGAATTCATTAAGAAAAAGGCAAGTGGGAATGTGATGGTGGGATAAAATATAACTTTATTATAACGCATTAAAAACAAATAAAAAATTTAGTTATAATTTCATGGAGGATAATATATGTATTGTGATATGCTACAAGATGCAGTTCTAAAAATAGAATCTATAAAGGAATATTATTTATCACAAGTTGATCATATCAATGATAGCATAAATATAGACAGTAAAAAGTATGTATTGGGTACAGTTATAGATTATTATATGTATTTCAAAGCGATAGATAATACAGAGTTATTTGAGGGAAAAGAAGGCCAAGGTATAAAGGATTTTGTTGAAAGTATAGTTACAGATTTAAATATTACTAAAACCGAAGAAAATAAAGTTTCATTTTCGTATAAAATAAACAAACGCGAGGAATTTGAAAAGGATGGATTTGAATTAAATCCACAAAAAGCCAGTAAGGAATATAATAAAATTATTGAAAGGCCATTACTATTTAGCAGTAGTTCACTAATGATGTTATTAATAAAATACGAAGAAGCAATTTCGAGTTTATTCGAATATTTAGTTAATACATATCCTAATGCCTATCTTAATAAAAAAACTATGAGTTATTCTGAAATGCTTGAAATTGATGCGGATTCTTTATGTATAAAAGAATACTTTGTCAAAAAAGAAGTAGAAGAAATAATGAGACTAAGTGTTTCAGAGTGGTATAAACTACTGGAACAAAATCATAAAATTTCGTTGAGTTCTTTGATTAGTTATTATGATGAGTTTAAGGAGATTTATTATAGAAGAAATATTATAGTACATAATAATGGAGTAGTTAATAAAACATACTTAAAAGGTGTTGATGAACATAACAGGAATGGTATTATAGTAGGTGATAAACTATCTGTAAATAAGGATTATATGGAAAGAGCTTTTAATTTGACACATATAATGATATATGGAACATTCTTTGAAACAATCAAGCTGTGCAAAGATGAAGGAAGAATTATTTCATTATTATTTGATTTAGGGTTCCAGCATATGTTAAATAAAGAATGGGAGGTAAGTAAATTTATATTTAATAAATTAGGGAAAAATAAAAGCCAGAAAGAATCTGATATAATGATGGACAAAGTTAATTACTGGATATCTATAAAAAATAGTAGTGGAATTGATACAATAAAAAGTGAAGTCGAAAGCTGTGATGTATCAGCTATGAGCGATATTTTCAAATTGGCTAAGGCTGTATTATTAGATCAGCATAAAAGGACAAACCAATTACTTGAAAAAGTATTTCCAAATGAAATAAGTGCAGATTCGATAGAAAGATGGCCATTGTTTATTCAATATAGAGAATGTGATGAATATAGTGAGTTTAAGGAAGCTCATCGAGAAAGTTTTAATATGTATGATTATGAGCGCGAATTAAACCAATCTACCGAGATTTTTCAAGATAAAAAAGGTAATTGTTTAAGTGAACTAGAAGGAAAAGTTTTAAATGAAGAAGTAGCAATTATGAATGAATAGAAATTAATTAAGTATTAATTACAATAAATAGTGGGAAAAGCTCTACAATTACTATTAAATATTATTTATAAATTAAGATAATTAGAAAGTTTATATTAGTATTTTATATAGTTTTAATTATAATTCAATGTTAATGATAAACCTAATTAATGTAGTTACATTTTAAACATGGAGAATATTTTATGGAAAGAGAATATAGATATAATTTACCAAATGCACAAAATATACCTAATGAATATACAACTAAAAATAATTCTGTGATTATTATAGGGGCAAATGGTGCAGGTAAAAGTCGTTTAGGTGCATGGATGGAGCAAACAAATTTAAGAAGTGTTCACCGAATCGGAGCACAACGTTCTTTGCAATTTCAAGATTATATTGAATTGAAAAGTTACGAACAAGCTAGCAATCTTCTTTTAACAGGAAGTCAAGCTCCTAATAAAGACCATAATAATCGTTGGGGACATGACGGAGAAAAATATAACTATACATCACTACTATTGAATGATTATGGACATGTTCTATCTACACTTATGGCAAAAAAAAATAAGCAACAAGAAGAATATATAAAATCATGTAAAGAAAAAGAATTCAATGGGTTGCAACATAATACTGTTCCTGAACTGATTGTTGATACATTACAAAGAATTTGGGGTGTAGTTTTTCCCCAAAGACAGATTAAGCTTGATGATGCTAAAGTTATTGCGTTCTTTAATAAAAATGGCAATATAGTTGAATATAAAGGTAAGGAGATGAGTGATGGTGAGAGGGTGGTATTATATCTTATAGCACAAGCACTTTGTGTTCCTGACGATAAAATTATTATTGTAGATGAGCCTGAAATTCATTTGCATCGTTCAATAATGAATAGGTTATGGACAGCAATTGAGAATGAACGACAAGATTGCCTGTTTAT
This sequence comes from Firmicutes bacterium UBA6132, assembly GCA_002435835.1. The sequence continues at coordinate 20,291 of DIVM01000286.1, read as the reverse complement.
TTATATTACACATGATACACAGTTTGCTGCAAATTATAAGCAATCTGATAAATATTGGATTAAAAATTATGACGGAGTTTCATGGTTAATTGAGAAAATTGAAGAAAGTACATTACCTGAGCAGCTTGTCCTTGATATTATGGGAAATAGAAAGCCCGTATTGTTTGTTGAAGGGACCAGCGATAGTTATGATACTAAGCTCTACAGAGAAATTTATAGTAATTATTATATTGTTCCATGTGGTAGTTGCAGTACTGTTATTGCTCAAACAAAAGCAATGCGGGCAAATCCTCAATTGCATCATCTGAGTTGTTTTGGAATTATTGATCGCGATTTCCGTTCGGACTATGAAATAGAAAAATACAAGGAAAATAATATCTTTACATTAAGAGTTGCAGAAGTAGAAAATCTATTTTTAGTAGAAGAATTACTAAAAATTGTAAACTCAATTATGGCATTCAATGATGATACGAGAATTGAAGCTGTAAAAAGGCATATTATAGAAGATAGATTTAGGATGCAACTTAATAGGCAAATATGCGAATCAATTGTTGCGCAACTTAAATATAAACTTTCAACCGCCGAAATATCAAAGAAAAATGAATCTGAGGCTAAAGAATCTTTATCGAGCTTATTAAAATCAATTTCATACGAAGCTATCCAGAGAGATTTAGAGGGGAAATTTGTGAGTATTGCTGAATGCGGAGATTATGCAAAAATTCTATCAATATTTAACTGTAAATCATTATCGACATCAACTGGAAATTTTTTCGAGTTAAATAATAAAAATTATTGTGATTTTGTTATTAGGCAACTGCAAGGAAGTCATTCACAAGAAATAATTAATGCAATTAAAAAGTATTTGCCGAATGAAATATCAGTTTGAGAAAAAATAATTGATGACAAAAATGAATAAAACATTCCGCCTATCCAGCGGAGCAGAAGACAAGTAGAACTTTTTACAGAAGTATTTTGAATAGAAGATACAGAGTACATAGCATTGCAATATTTTATTGTTGATATTTACGGTAACAGAAGATTTATTGACCTTGCATTGGTAAAACAAGGATATTAAAATTGCAATATAATATTATTGTTAATTAGATAGTTTGTAATTTTAATTAAAATTATGTTACTCACTTTGTTGGATAATTTTGTAAAAGTGTGATAACATTATTAAAACAATACAAAGGAGAAACTATGAGAAAGGTAATTAATTTTTTATTAATTTTTACTATGATTTTTAGTTTAACAAGTTGTTCTTCATCAAAGCCAGAAACGGCAGTGTCGGAATTTATTGATGCAGCTAAGGAATTTGACTTGATTAAAATGTCATCAAAAATAAATCCATCATCAATAAATAAAGATAAAATTACTGATTTAGAATTAGCTGAGGAGGATAGTTATGGAAAATACTTTTTAGATTATTTAAAATTAAATGCAAAAAAAATTACATATGAAATAAAGAGCTCTAAAATAGATAATGACAAGGCAGTTGTTACAGTATATTTTAAATATGTTAATGGTGGACCTCTTCTCAAGGCTACAATTGGGGATGTATTCAGTCAAACAATATCTATGGCTTTTGCAGGCGTTGAAATGAGTGAAGAAGAAACATCCCAAATGTTTATATCGTCAATGGAAAAACAAAAGGCAAATATTGCTGAATCATTTGCTGAGAAAACTATTGATATAAAATGTGTAAAGATTAACGACCAGTGGTATATAGACGAACCAAGTGATGATATTATTGATGTTATTTTATCTAACTTTAATACAGTTTCTAAAGAAATAGATGAGAGTTTTAATTCGGAAAATAATAATGAAGAAAACCTTACTGTTATGGAGCAAGCTGAAAAAGATAATATGACTATTATAGAAATGAAAACAGGAGAAGAAATTGTATTAACAACTCTTAATTTAAAAGTGAATGGTGCTGAAGAAAAGCAGTCTATAAGTTCTGCTTATGGATCGCCTACTGCAGCTAAAGATGGTGCTAAATTCGTACTAATTAACTTAGAACTTACTAATACAACTAATAAAACATTTTCATTTCCACCAGATTTGATACTAGTAGATGATACAGGTCGGGAATTTAATTCTTATTCTGATGTCTTTTTTAGTATAGATAATTATATAGATTATAGAGACTTAGCTCCAAGTATAAAAGAAACCGGGTTATTAGTATACGAAATCCCAACAGATTCTATAGGCTATTTTCTTGTGGTTGGAAAATCAGGTACAAATGAATTATATAAAATTATAATAAGGTAACTTTAATTACTTTTTATATTTAGTTGAAAGTTTGATAAATGATTTTTAAAATAACCAAAGGGAATTTATTCTTTTTGGTTATTTATTAATATAAAAAAGTGTTTAATGATAAGTAATTATTTACATAAATACAATTGCCGAATATGGATATAAGCAATGTGTAAAAAGTTAAGCAATTTATAAATTAATACTGATTAAGATGGGGTGATTGAAATAAGTTTATTTAATATAATACCAAATGATTTTTTTAAACCATTAGTTAGTAAATACAAAACGAATTATATCGATTGCCTTAGAATAATTTATAATACTTACAAAACAGAATTATCATTTGGTATATATAAGGAAATTATACTTTCAAAGCTTGAATACTATTTTGAAAATGAGTCAAATGATGAAATGGTTTTTGATGAAGATGGTGTGACAGCAAAGGATCCACGATCAAAGGCAAATGAAATATTGCGTAGGTTAAAAGTTTGTGGCTGGATTGAAGAAGAAGTATCAAATGATTACAAAATTAAAGTGAATTTATATGATTATGCAGTCACTATGATAGAATCATTTAATAAAATCATTAAAAATGAAGAACTGGAATATCAAAGTTTAGTTTCTCAAATTAATGCAACACTTTTAAATAAAGAATCGTATGTAAAACCATATGAATATATAATAAAGCGTGTTTCTGAAAATACGGAAGAATTAATGGTAGGGCTCAAGAAACTAAATACTAATATAAAAAAATATATAGATGCTATTACTAACGAAAAATCTGCAAATCAAATAGTAGAGGAATTTTTTGTTTACCATAAGGAAATCGGATCAAAAGCGTACCACAGAATTAAGACGAGTGATAATATTTCATATTTTAGATTGTCAATTATTAATAAATTGCAGGAAATTTTAAATGATAACAATATTTTTGATAGAGCTGTTTTAGGTTATATGGAAATTGAACAGGTTGAGGATAAGGAAATAGCTCAAGAAAAACTAAGATCCCAAATTATAAATATAATTAATGCATTTAATAATTATGATGAAATAATATCTGAAATAGATTATAAACATTCTAAATATATGAGCAGTGCAATAGCAAGAGCAAGATTTTTATTAACTAATACTAATAATGCAGAAGGAAAAGTTTCTAAAATATTAGCATTTCTTTCTGATGAACTTAACAGTGATGAAAATTTAAACCTTTATGATGAAATAAATGATTCTTTCTTAGAAATATTCAATATATTTCATCAAGGATTTATTGATAGTGATTCCTTATATGTTATCCCTATTTCAAAAAAGATGAATCTACCACAAGAATTAAACACTACTTTTGGAATTTCAGAAGAAGAGAGAGAATTACGTAAATTAGCATTACAGGAAAAAAACAAAAATAGATTTTCACGTAATAATATTAATGTTTATGTTGATGATCTATTAAAAGATAAAAAGATTATTCTTGCCTCTTCTTTGCCAATAAACAGCAGGAGAGACTTAATAAGAATTATTTTTATCAATTTATACGGTAAAGATAGGAAATCAAAATACAAAACAACATCTAAGAAGCAAGAAGTTGAAGTAAATAATTATAGGTTTTATGATTTTGAAATAGAAAGGTGTATATAGTAAATGGATATTCTAAATGAAAGCACTGCTCAAAAAGATAAATTTAGAGCTGCAGCTAATAAATTGCTAAACAACTGTTTTATTTTAAAGAAAAAAGAAGATACAAAAAATGATTATATCTTTATAGTTCAAAACAAGAGCCTTTTTATTGAATATTTTGATTTGCTTGGATATAGTATAGAAATCAATGAAATGTATGGGGTAGTAACCCTTACAAGCATTAATGGAACTGGAAGGTTAAGATTAAAAAAGATTGAAAGTATTATTCTTTTGATATTAAGACTTTTATATATTGAAAAGCGTAGGGAATTGAGCTTAAATGAAGATGTTATAGTTCTGACAGATGAAATACACCAAAAATACAACATGTTGAAAATTGAAGCGAAGTATAATATTGACAAAACGATATTGAGAGATTCAATTCGGTTGTTTAAAAAGTATAATTTAGTATCTAATATAGACTCAGATGTAACAATGATTGATTCAAGGATTAGAGTTTATCCATCTATTTTATTTGCAATTACTAATGACAATATTACTACTATGTATGATTCTATTAATGATAAGCTTAATAAATACGTTGGAGGAGAGCAAAATGATGAACAAAGTGACGATGAAGAAGCTATGCAGAATTCGATTGATTAATTGGCATTATTTTGATAATGAAACCATTAACGTAAAAGGATCATTTTTAATAAGTGGTGAAAATACATCTGGAAAATCAACTGTATTAGATGCAATTCAGCTTGTTTTAACAACAAACACAAGAAAATTTAATACTGCTGCAAACGAAAAGAGCAAGCGAGACTTAAAAGGATATGTAAGATGTAAAACCGGCAATGAAGATAGTACATATGTTAGGACAGGAAGTATTATAACTTATGTTGCATTAGAATTTTTTGAAGAAAGAACTTCAAAATATTTTACTATTGGTGTTAAAATAGATTCCCCTGATGAAGAAAGCAAATTAATTGTGAAGTGGTTTAGGGAAGAATGTAGGCTTGAAGATTTAAAATTTGTTACAGGTAGCAGACCATCAACAAATGAAGATTTTAGAAAAAATGATAAAAAGGTACAGCTTATTTCTCAGGTTTCTGAAGCTAAGTTAAGGTTTGGACAAAGACTTGGTAATTTAGAGGATAGATTTTTTGATATGATACCTAAATCACTTGCTTTTAAGCCAATGGATAATGTTAAGGATTTTATAAATAAATTTATTCTTCCTGAAAGGACAATTGAAGTTGCTACTTTAAGAAATAATATTGCGGTATTAAAAGAACTTGAAGATTTAATGGATGTCACAAAAGTTAAAATTGAAGAGCTTAATTCTATTCTGTTAAAAAATGATGAAATAATTTTTAAAGAACGTGAAATAAAAATTAATGAAATATTGATTAAAAGAGCTGAGGTTGAAACAAAGAAGATAGAATTACAAAATATAATAAAAGAAAATGAAAAGCGAGAACAAAACTTAATTGTAGAGAAAAATCATAATGAAACATTAAAGATAAGTTTAGAAAATGAAAGAAAAAGATTTAATGATTTACAGTTGGCAATAAATCAAAACGAAATAACAAGACTTCTATCAGAAACTAAGCATAGGATAGAATTATTGAAAGAAAAGAGTTTGAATTATCAAAAAGCAGTTAATCGTATAGATAATATGATACAAATTGTTTCTGATACATTAAGTTTATTAAATAAGAATGAAATTTTCATTATAAAAAAAGAAGAACTATATAAATTAAGCGATCCTGATTTCGCTGTTGATGATAAAACGAATATTATTTATAAGTTAAAGAAAGATTTTAATAATTTGTTTGAAAAATATAATTTAGAATATGCAATAACAAATGATTTGATTAATAAATACAAAGATAAAAAGTCAGATTTAGAGAAAGATATAAAAAATTTAGAAAATAAGAAATTAACATATCCTGAAAATACCAATAAACTTAAAGAAGCAATTGAGAAAGAATTTTTAAAAACAGGGATAAAAAGCGAGACTAGAATATTTTCTGATTTATTAGAAGTGACTGATGATAAATGGCAAAATGCAATAGAGGGATATCTTAATACTCAAAGATTTTATATTATTGTTGAACCACAATATTATAAGGTTGCGTTAGAGGTATATAACAGAATTAAAAATGAAGTTCATACAGTGGGTCTTGTCAATACTGAAAAATTAGATATATATGCACAAGCAGACAATAATTCTCTTGCTTACATTATAAAATGTGATAATAGATATGCTAAGGCTTATGCCATATATTTGTTAAATAAAGTAATTCGTTGTGATGATGTTCAGAATTTAAAGGATTATAAAATTGCCATAACTAAAGATTGTATGATTTATCAAAATTATGCTGTTCGTAAAATTGATTCAAATGTATATCGTACTCCATTTATAGGTGCTAATGCTTATAAAATCCAGTTGGAAAATAAAAAGATTGAATTAGAACAACTAAAAGATGTTTTACGGGCTGAAGATTCAAAACTTAAAACATATAAGATAATAAAAGATAAGATAAGCATATGTAACATTGAAGTCTTAAGAGAAAATATGAATGCACCTTTAAAATTAAAGAATAATGATGATTTGATTTCTAAGGAAAAGGTTGAGTTGAAAAAAGCAGAAGCTGATCCTAGTTATATTGAAATACAATTGCAAATTGAAGAATGTAGGAAAATTGTTGATGAAAAAGATAAAGAGTTTTCTAAATCAATTAATAAAATCGGACAAATTGAATATGGTTTCGAAACAAATAAAAATATTATTAGTATTAAAAAAAGAGAAATTGATGATTTAGAAACTGGATTTGCCAATATATGTGAAAAAAACACAGAAGAAAGTTTAATCGGAATTAATAAATTTAATGATCAAGTTAAAACTAAATCTCCATCAACTATTGTTCAAAATTTTTCTCCTCTTAAGGTAGGACTTGAAAACAAAAAAAACGAATACAACACACAACTTATTCAAATCCAAATTAAATATTGCAGCAAATATCAATGTGATTTAGGTTCAGGACATGAAGAAATTAGAGAATATATAAATGAACACCACAAGCTTGTATCAGCGGATATTATTAAATATGAAGAAGATTTAAAAAAGGCAAAGGAAAATTGCGAGCATGAATTCAGGGAATCATTTTTGGCTAGATTGAAAGAAAACATAGATAATGCTATTCAGGAATTCAAAAATCTCAACTATGCATTAAGGGATATATATTATGGAGATGACAGCTATAAATTTGAAATAACCTATGATAATAAAAAGGAAAATATTTATAAAATGATTATGTCTAAAAATAATTTAGATAATTTTGAAGGGTATAATTTATTTTCTGATTCGTTTTATGTAGAATTCAAAGAAGAAATGGATGATTTATTTGCTAAATTAACAGCCTATGACGATAAGGGTGAAAAGGTATTAGCAGAATATACAGATTATAGAAGCTATTTAGATTATGACATTATTGTTCAGAAAAATGATGGTACACAACAGCGTTTTTCAAAAATTTATGGCGAAAAAAGTGGTGGGGAGACTCAAACCCCTTACTATGTTGCTATTGCAGCATCCTTTGTTCAACTGTATAAATTAGGTGATACAATAAGAGTTATTATGTTAGATGAAGCTTTTGATAAGATGGATGATAATAGGATCAGTTCTATGATGGATTTTTTAAATAGTCAAAATTTTCAAATTATATTGGCAACTCCCCCTTCGAAAATTGAGGTTATTGGTGAAAAGGTTGATACAATACTTATGGCTATGAGAAATGGCACATCAAGCATCATTGAGGAGTATGATTTATGATAAATAAATACGAGAAGGAAATAATTAACAAGCTCCTTGATAAGTATGAGAAAAGCAAGAGTTTTATTGGGGAAAATAAAGTTAATCAGAAATTTTCTGTAAAAGTATCTGCTTTGTTTCCAAAATATATTGATCATTCAAACTATGATGTTTTCAATGATGTTAATGAAGCTATTGATGTACTTGTAAGAAAGAATTTAGTTGTTTCAAAACAAAATGCTTCTCATCTTTATAATAATGTAGATCTTAAATTGGAAAATATAGAAGAAGGATATAATTATATTGGAAGAAAATCTAAAAGGAATATAAATGAAAATGTTCTTAATCTATTAGAAAAATATAAAACAAAAAATGAAATATTAATGAGTTATTGTAATGAACAATTTGAAAGAGTAAGAGGGAATAAATCTATTGAATATTTCAATGGCAATTTAACCGAGTTAGAAAATATATTAGTAGCCTGTGATAGCCTTTTTAATGTTAAAATTGAAACTTTTCAAAGAGATTTCTCAGTTAGAGTTTTTAAGGACTCAAAGATTTTTGAAAATATTAAAAGTAAAGTTATTAATCTTTTATTTCAATATGGAGATTTCCCAGAAAAAGAATCGGTATTGGGAAATTTAAATATTGTAAAAAATCCTACTTATATTAATTTTAAAGGTGCAGGAACTGTTACGATTGCCAATCAAATGATTGATTTATCTAAAATAAATGGAGATATAGCAATATCGTCTCTTGCTATTGAAGATATAGAAAGTATTAAAGTAACTGGAAGTTCTGTTATTACAATTGAAAATTTAACAAGTTTCCACACTTTTAATGATAATAATATGCTCATTATTTATCTTGGAGGATATCATAACAGAATAAGACGTGAATTTATTAAGAAACTATATAAACAAAATCCAGATGTTGAATATTATCATTTTGGAGACATAGATGCAGGAGGGTTTTATATTTTAGAACATTTAAAACGAGAAACGAGTGTTGAATTTGTTCCTTATATGATGGATGTTCAAACATTGAAAGAACATATAAAATATTCTAAATCGCTAACTGAAAATGATAGAGTTAGATTATCAAATTTGTTGGATAGTCAATATAAAGATGTGATAACTTATATGCTTGAAAATAATTGTAAAATAGAACAGGAAACAATAGATATATCTTTGTAAAATATATAATGGAAGAATTATTAAATATAAAACAAAGACTTATTATTAAAATATTACTTAGAACTGGAAAAAATAGTTGAATTTATATATAATATAATAACTAATGACAGGAGAACCACATGACATTACAGAATGAAAGATACTATGAAAATGTAATTACAAATTCAGATTCAAATCACATTACCTATAACAATGAAAATGTAATTACCGGAGATGACAAAAACTTTTTAGCATACAAATTAAATCAATCAATTAAAAGAGCGGAAAAAATAGACATAATAGTTTCGTTTCTTATGGAATCTGGTATAAAACTTATTATAAAAGATATAGAAGAAGCAATTGATAGAGGTGTTCAAGTAAATATATTAACTGGTGACTACTTGAAAATAACACAGCCACAGGCACTCTATTTATTAAGAGGCAAATTCAGAGATAAAATAAATCTTAAGTTTTATAGCAATCCAAATCGTTCTTTTCATCCGAAATCATATATTTTTCATGATAAAAATGACGGAGAAATATATATTGGTTCTTCAAATATTTCAAGAGGAGCATTAACCAATTCTATTGAATGGAATTATAGATTCAAAAAAAGTGATAATGAGCAGGATTTCAATAGCTTTTATGATACTTTTCAAGACCTTTTTAATAACCATTCAATTGATATTACTGATGAAGTATTAGAAAATTACGCAAAAACTTGGATAGCTCCAAAGCTATATAAAGATTTAGAAAAAGTAAAAGAAAAAGAAGAAATTAAAATAATAAATATTTATGAGCCGAGAGGCGCTCAGATCGAAGCTCTTTATGCACTTAATAGGACAAGGGAGGAAGGTTTTGATAAGGCGCTTGTTGTTGCATCTACAGGAGTAGGGAAAACATATCTCGCAGCTTTTGATTCAAAGCCTTATAAAAGAGTATTATTTTTAGCACACAGGGAAGAAATAATATTGCAGGCTAAAAAAAGCTTTCAAAACATTAGTCCAGAAAAATCATCTGGATTATTTTATTCAAATCAAAAAAACACTGACAAGGATTTAATATTTGCATTAGTTAATACACTTGGCAAAGACGAATATTTAAATGATAAATATTTTGATAAAAATTATTTTGATTATATAGTGGTTGATGAATTTCACCACGCTGTTTCGAATACTTACCAAAATGTATTAAATTTTTTTAAACCTAAATTTCTATTGGGATTAACTGCTACTCCGGAAAGAATGGACAATCAAGACGTCTTTTCTATATGTGATTACAACACAGTATATGAACTTAGGCTAAAGGAAGCAATAAATAGGGGCGAATTAGTACCCTTTAACTATTATGGTATTTATGATGAAACAGTAAATTACGATAATATTGAATTCAGAAATGGAAAATATGATGAGAAATCATTGGAGAATGCATTACAAATAAATAAAAGAGCTAATTTAATATTAAAACATTATAGAAAATATAAAAGCAAAAGAGCTTTAGGCTTTTGCACATCAAGATCTCATGCTGAGTATATGGCAAAATATTTTAATGAAAATGGAATTGAAGCTTCTGCAGTTTATAGCGGTGAACAAGGTGAATATACTCAAGAAAGAAAAGAAGCTATATCTAATTTAAGCTTTGGTAAAATTAAAATAATATTTTCAGTAGATATGTTTAATGAAGGGTTAGATATACCAAGTATAGACATGGTGTTATTTCTAAGGCCAACACAATCTCCTACAGTTTTTCTGCAGCAATTAGGTAGGGGACTTAGAAAATATAAGGATAAAAATGAGCTTAAAGTATTAGATTTCATTGGTAATTATAAAAAAGCAAATTTAATTCCTTTTTTACTAAGTGGTAAACCATTTAATAAAACAGAATTATTATCTAAACAAGTAGTTGAATTTGAATATCCAGAAGATTGTCATATTGATTTTGATTTAGATATTATAGATATATTTAAAGAACAAGCAGAGCGTGAACTATCAGTTAAAGATATTATAAATGAAGAATTTAGAAGAATAAAAGAAGATTTGAGTCATGTGCCTACAAGAGTTGAACTTTTTATATACATGGATGATCAAATATATGATAATATAAGATCAAATACAAAACTAAATCCTTTTAACGACTATTTGAAGTATCTTAACTCTCTAAATGAACTTAATTCGGCAGAAGATAAAATTATTAAATCAAAAGCATATGATTTTATTAATATGGTTGAAACAACTTCTATGAGTAAAACTTACAAAATGCCAATATTATTAGCTTTTTATAATGAAGGAAACATGAAGTTAGAAATTAATGATAGTGACATTTATAATAGTTTTAAAAAGTTTTATAGCAATGCTTCAAATGCCGTTGATATGGCAAAGGATAAATCAACAAGCAATTATTTGAATTGGAAAGAAAAAGAATATGTATCATTAGCTAAAAGAAATCCAATTAATTTTATGACAAAAACACATTCTGAATTTTTCTATATTAATGAAAAAGGTAATATGTGCATCAGTGATTTTATGGATGAATATAAGACAAATAGAAGATTTTTAGAGCATTTTTATGATACTATTGAATATAGAGTAAAACAATATTATAGAAACAGATTTCAAAGTAAAACAAAGGAAAATAATAAATGAAAGATTATGATAAATTAGTAAGGGATAAAATCCCAGAAATAATAAAGGCTACTGGAAAGCATTGCGAAATAGTAACAGTAGAAAAAACTGAATTAAATTTATATTTGGAAAATAAGTTAAATGAAGAAGTAGCAGAATATTTAGAATCTAAAAACCTTGAAGAATTAGCTGATATAATGGAAGTATTATATGGGCTTGCACATAGTTTAGGATATAGCGAAAATGATTTGAATGAGTGCAGAAAAATGAAATATAATGAACGTGGTGGTTTTAAAAAAGGAATAATTCTTAGAAAGGTGTGGGAGTAAATGAGCTGCATATTTTGCAATATAGAAAAAGACAGAATAGTACTACAAAATGATACTGCTTATGCAATCTTTGACTTATTTCCTGTGAGTAAAGGTCATCTGTTAATCATTCCTAAGAAACACATAAAGGATTATTTTGAGTCAAATGAGCAAGACAGGGAAGGTCTCTGGGCTTTAGTTGAAGATTGCAAGAAATTCCTTGAAGTAAAGTACAGCCCTGACGGATACAACATAGGTATTAATTGCGGAGAAGCAGCTGGTCAAACTGTTATGCATCTGCACATTCATTTAATTCCAAGATATAAGGGTGACATTCACAACCCAAGAGGCGGAGTGAGAGGTGTAATTCCAGATAAAAGGATTTATTAAAAGAATTACGGAATAAAAAAATATTTTTAAATTTTTTTAATACATTTTAACATTTCACGCTATATAGTATTAGAATACTCTTATAAATTGAAAACAAAAAACTAATATTTACAGTTAAGTGACTGGCACTTAACTTGTTACAAAAAAGGCATTTAAGAATTCTAATGATGAAATAAACAAAAACTTTCAATAGGAAGGCTGTGGGAATCAAAAATCAGAAACAAATGTCGATATCTATTTAAAAATAAAGGCTTAAAACTTGATGGGCCTATATACTTGATGAATTTATTAGGTTATGAAAAGTTGTAGGAGGAGGAAAATGGAACAAAAAGGTGAAATTCTTGTTTATCAAACTGAAAAAGGTGAAACAAAAATTGATGTATTTATGGAAGAGGGTACGGTTTGGTTGAATCAGGCAAGTATAGCACAGCTTTATCAGACTACACCACAAAATATTACAAAACACATTAAGAAAATCTATGTCGAGGGAGAACTTGATGAAAATCGAACTTGTAACTATTACTCACAAGTTCAAATTGAAGGTGGTAGAAGTATCAATCGAAAAATTAAATTCTACTAAAAGGTTGCGGTGCCTGTAACTTAACTTAAACTTTAAATGACATTGAAAATCCAAGAGGCGGAGTGAGAGGTGTAATTCCTCATAAAAGGATTTATTGATTGAATTAAGGAAATTGAATAATATTTTAAAATTTTTCAATACATTATAACATTTCAAGCTATATAGTATTAGATGGTATTGTAAATTGAAAACAAAAATGAATATATATAAAGTTTTCTGTCAAATCCGGATGCGCGGATCGGAAGTGAAAATGCTTAAAACGGAAAATTATCTGAAAATCAGTATGTAAAAATAGTATCTTTGATTTAAAAATGAACATAATTTGAGATTCTCAAAAATTTACAAATATTTAATCATGTGATTACATAAAAATAAACTTAATCACGATTTTTGATTAGGTTTATTTTTAATAATGTATTTTTCTGCAAGTATGCCGATAGATATATTAAGTATAAAATAAATGAGTGGTCTAACTGAAGCAAAAACATAATGACAAGACACAGCATCAGATCATTGAAAAGTATAGGAGAAAATGTATGTCAGTTGAAAAGTATATTAAGGATAATGTTAGTGAAATAGCAGAAAAGGTTTATATCGCACCAGATATTCCTGAAAAGAAATTAAATGGAGCGATAGCAGCAATGGCATCAGGTGTTGATCCGGATTGCGTTTTAGCTGTTGTTGATACTACTTTATTCGGAAGTGCTAAAGAAGGTTGTTTATTCATGGGAGATGCGGTATATATTCATGCATTAGCTTCAAAATCATTTAGTGTTAAATTCAGTGTTATTGATAGAGCTGAATATATATATAATGAAACAACAAAAGATAATGGAAAAATTGTAAAAAAAGAAGATGTAATATTACATTATAAAAATGGTGAAACACTCGCAATCAGTAAAGATATTACACTGATAAAGCATGAAAAATTTGCAGATTTAATTAATGGAATAATTGAGCAAGCTGGTGATGAAAGTGAATTCATAATAACTTCACAAACATGTCCTTTATCTATGATGGATAGTGAAATTAAAAAGGCATATATTAAAATTGTATGTAATTTTGCCTTTTCAGATGATAATATGATCAGTTCTGACGAATATGCAGAAATAATATCGTTAATTGTAAGAAATGATATTGAATCAGAAGAACGATTAGAAATCAGGGGCTATATGAGTGATTCATCAAATAAAGAGGATGATGCTGTATTATTAAAATATTTGGAAGAAAATATAGAGGCTGGAAGTTTTGATATTGTAAAAAAATCGTTGATGAAAGATATTGTATATATAAATAGAAAAAAAGATAAAACCAGTGATTGGAGAGAATGTAAATTCATTACAAATCTTCAAAGTAAATTAGGAATTGATGATGATCAGATTGATTACATAGTATCTGCAATAAAAAACGATGAAGATATTTTAACACTGCGAAAAAATGACTCCGAAATTACAAAATCTATGAAAGATTTAGCTTCTAAAGCAACAGCTGTAGGTGTGCCATTAGCGGCTATTTACTTATCAGGATCTGTTATGGGAATTAGTGCAGCAGGGTTGACTTCGGGATTAGCAGCATTAGGTATGGGAGGCATGTTGGGATTTTCAAGCATGTTTACCGGCATTGGAGTGGCAGTTTTATTAGGGGTTGGTACATATAAAGGTGTTAAAAAAGTTACAGGATTAAGTGACTTGGAAAATAATAAGCAACGAGAAATGATGTTGCAAGCTATCATTAAAAACTCCCAGAAATCATTAAATTATTTAATTGAAGATGTTAACGAGATAACTAAACAATTAAGAGATGAAATTGAAAAGGGATTTCAGTCAGAGATTAAAATTCAAAAAATATCGGCGATGTTAGGTATGCTGAGCAAAGGAGCTCAAGTTACTTCGGATAATATCAAATATGCTGAAATAGAGAAAATTATTTCTAAATTGCCGGAAAAATTGGATAAGGTTAGATTGCAGGAATTAACAAATGAAGCTACTAAGGCTAAGATTCGCGAATTTGTATTATCTTGCTATATAGAAAAACAAGCTGAAAAAGATGATGGTACTATACAAGAATATTTAGGTTTGAATGATAAATTGCCAATTAATACATTAGAACAGCTTTATGATGCATTTAAAGGTATTGGATATTTTAACCTTAAGGATGCTGCAATGGCATCTGCAAAAGGAGCAGCAAAGAATCTTGTAAAAGGTTTTATGGATAATATTTAGGAGTACTACATATGTCAAATAATATAGATAACAAAGTGATTGATGAAGCTGGTAAGGCTTTAGTGGTACAAGCACATCAAGAAAAAAATATCGAAGATCAATTGGTTAAAGTTTCTGAAGCGCTTGGTACTCTTGGAAAAATAAATGATAAAAATCTATCTGATTTAGATATGCTGTTATTACAAGCAGAACAATTATGTGACCTCAGAGGATTTGATATTGATTTTGATATTAATATGATTGAGCTGTCTGAGGAAGAAAAAGAAAGCATAGTAGTTCCTAATTTTGAAAGTATTCAGTCTGTTGAAGCAGATAATAATATCAGTTGGGAGCAATATCTGATTAATGTAGAAAGTTATGCACAAATGAATGGAATTGATTTAACCAAAGATCCATTTGACGCATTGATGACAGCATCAGAAAAGGCGGAGATAGCAGAGAGGATTCGCTCTGATTATACAATGGAAAAAGCGAATTGTGACAAATACGATTATTTGATTGCAGCTTTTTGCGGTGTGGCATCTGGTTTAATTGATAGTTTTTTTGTTGGAATGCCGGGAGAGAGTAAAAAATTAGCAAAATGGACGGATGATAAAGCTGATAGTTTTGTTGAAAAGGTTACAAGTGGAATATGGAAATCTGATAATAGAACTACTGCTGAGGGAAAGCCTAAAAAAATGCCGGAAGGAATTAATAAATGTATCAGTTATTTGGAACAAAGGTTTCAAGTTAATTATGATGCACGATATGCCAAAGATTTAAATGTTGGTGATGGAATTCTAAGTAATATGTGGTCTAAAAATCATCACTTAAAATCATTAGCACATTCACCTGATTTAATAGGATTGATTTTTTCAATTCTTGATCAATTTACTGGTGAAGCAACATTTGTGGACAATGGCAGATTAATACGAGTTGTGCCAAAAGAAAAGAAGAATGCTTTCGAACTACAGGGAAGTAATTTTCATACAAAGCTATTTTGTGGCTTTTGTAATTGGATTGGACATTTGTTATCCGACCTTGTTGGTTCAAGCAGCAGCAGAGATATAAAACATGGGAAAAGTGGACGCGGCAGCGGATTACCAATACCTTTTTATGAAATGTTCCAATTTTGTAATTTCGGTTCATTTGATGTAGATGGTGAAAAAATTAGTTTGGCTGAATTATCGGTCAAAGTATTTGAACATGGTTATGATTTGAGATTTGGCGCTGCAACGGCAATACCGGTTGTAATGAATGAAATAATGATAAGAGTATTATGGGCAGTAAAAAGCAGATATTATCATGATAATAGTTGGAAAGACTCTATTCCATTTGGAAATCATCCTGAACTTAGGAGAATGTTGCTGGTTGGTCATGGAACATTATGTTTGGTTGATGGGGTAGACGCTGCAGCACGTTCCGGAGGACAGATACTGAATTTTGCATTGCATTTAAATTATGCAGCATGGATGAGATTTGCTTTTTCGGGATTAATAGAAGTGAGAGCATTATATAAAGAAAATGCCTTAGATATTGCAGCTTTGGATGATGATTTAGAGAATGAATGGAATCGATTGAATGAAAGCAGCGGTATTAAATTTTGATAATTAACTTAAGTGACTGCACTTAAGTTATGCATCTTCATATTCATTTGATTCCAAGATACAAAGGCCATATTTTACCCAATAGACGGGTTAGAGGAGTTATTCCAGATAAGCGAATATATTAAAGGTACATGTTATTCCATTAAATGTTTATACTAATAATAAGTCTAACATGAAGGAGAATAACACTATGCCAGAACTTCCAGAAATGGAAACATATAAAATATTACTTAATGAAAAGCTTATTGAAAAGACAATCACTGATATTGAAATTAACAGGGAGAAGTCAATTAATATATCGAGTTTAGAATTTGTTCAAGAAGTAAAGGGAAAACAGATTATTAAAATTGAACGCCGAGCTAAGCATCTGATTTTTAAATTAAGTTCTGGAAAAAGCCTTTTATTGCATTTAATGTTGGGTGGTTGGATGTATATCGGAAGCGAGAATGATAATCCCGATCGAACCAAACAAGTCATTATATCCTTTGGGGATATGAAGCTCTATTTCATCGGTCTGCGGTTAGGCTATTTGCATCTTCTTGATGAACATGATTTGCAGCAAGAGCTTTCAGATTTAGGTCCTGAGCCATTAGATCCAACATTTACTTTTAACAGTTTTCAAAATATTTTGCAGTCTAAACGTGGAAAATTAAAAATAACTCTCATAAATCAAAAGATTATCTCAGGTATTGGTAATTTTTATTCGGATGAGATTTGCTTTGACGCAAAACTCAAGCCTACTGTAACAGTTGATTCTCTTGATAAAGATAGTCTGTTTTCTGTTTATAATTCAATTCGTACTGTTTTACAGAATGCAATTTCTCATGGTGGGTACATGGAGAATCCTTTGTTTTTAGGGGATCAACATACCGGAGGACACAATAACCATGTTCTTGTTTATGACAGAGAAAAAGAGAAATGCGGGCGATGTGGAGGAACTATTGTGAAAATAGAGCTTAATTCCCGTAAATGCTTCTATTGCCCTGATTGTCAACGAGGTTGAAATTAAAATTAGCATAAAAAGTAATCCGCAGGATTTTTTAGCAAAATAACCTGCGGATTTTCTTTTAAAGCTAAATTCTACGGTCTTCTAATCTTTGTTATAAATATGTAAAATAGCTCTCATTTTATTTGAAGGCTATTTTACATATCTCTTTAATTCTTATAAAAATTCTCGCGAGTTCCAGCAAGAAGAACAATTATCTTTTTACCTTCGACTTCGCTAATAGTGTAAGCAATTTCATAATTTATGCCGTTATGTTTTACATCAAAGCCATAAATTCCAGCCAAATCACCACGTTTTTGTGTACCGATATAAGGGTTTTCTCTTATTTTTTTCAATGCTGTTTTATATGTTTCTTTTAAAAGTCTATCTTTTAATTTTTTGAAAAAACGTTCAGTAGCCGAACTGAAAAGTATTTCATACATAATTAATCTTCCGTTCCAAAAATATCATTAAAGCTTGATGCAGACTTTTCACCTGCCGCAATCTTATCAGCTTCATCGATCATAGTTGTTATAGCCTTTTTAATATCCTTAGATTTTTCTTCAAATTGTTTAACAAGACTATCTCCTGAATATCCCTGAGAAATTAAGTCCTTAAGTATTTCTATAGAAAAATCATTATTTTTATTATTAAGAGGTCTTATAACAATCGCATCATCTTCAAGTGTACATTCCACTTCATTTTCATGATCAAGACCAAGAAGTTTAAAAAATTTCAAAGGTATTGTTATTTGTCGTTTATTAGAAACACTAATTATTTTACGATTCATTTTACTTCGCCCCACTGTAATTGTAGACATGAATATCATCTCCTTCGTATTATATGCAGCAATATAAAAAATATTATCAACTTTCTTTTAAATTATTATAACAAAGAAACCAAGAAATAACAATATTTAGTTTGGTGATTTAGAAAATATTTAAGTAGCATTAAATTAAAATAAGTAAGTTGTAAAGATGCATTTTAAAAATTAAATAATATTTATAATATACTACAGTCGCATATTATTGAAGGGTTCGCTTTGATATAATGTTCCCTAAATAAATATAAAAAAGAGCAGTGTATGTATCACTGCTCATTAATTTAAAACTGTAATATTTATTTGTCCTTTAAAAAACTGCGTAATTTTTTTATAAATTCATCAATACAAGATTTAAAGCAACTTAATCAGCTCTTCTAACTTTATAGATAAAGTTTTTGCAAGCTCAAAATCAGTATTTTTTAAAGCTAATGCTATTTCTGTTTCCACTGATTTTTTCTTTTGTTCAATTTCTAAATAGTCTTTATCAAAATGTTTTGCATAAATCATCTGTCTGAATTTTCGCATACTCATTTTTCTAATTGTTTTATCTTCAGTGATTAAAACATAATCCATACAGTTTACAATAAAACTGTAGTCATGAGAAATCATTAAAATTGCACCATTATAATTTTTTATGGCCTTTTCAAGTGCTATTTGTGAATAAGTGTCTAAATGACTTGTAGGTTCATCAAGCAGCAACATGTTTGCATTAATAGCTGAAACTTTAGCCAATTGCAGTATGTTTTTTTCTCCACCAGATAAAGATCCTATCTTTTGATTAATGAGTTTTTCGTTAAAACAATAATTTGAAAGATATGATTTAATTTCTTGATAAGTTTGAAATCCAACATCTACAAACTCTTCAAGTATTGTATTAGAGTCATCTAAGATTTCTCCTTGATTCTGAGATAAATAAGCAATCTTAACGTCACTATTTATTTCAATGGAATCATTATTATTTTTATAGATGTCTTTCAATAAAGTTGTTTTTCCTGTACCGTTTGGACCGATAAGAGCTACTTTATCAGTAGATTTAATCTCAAAGCTAACATTTTCTAAAAGCACATCATCAAAGGCAACGCTGTAATCAGTAACTTTTAAAGCAATAGTTTCTTCAATTTTATTATCAGTAACTAAGCGGATATCTGGCTGCTTAATATCCACGAATGGTGCTTTAATCCTACGCTCTTCTAATCTTTGTTGAATTTTAACTCTAGCTTTTAGAGATCTTCCTTTAGAAGAGTCAGAAACTTCAGTTGCAATAAATCTTAATTTGCCGATTAAAATCTCGTTTCTCTTGATTTCTTCGTCATCAGCAACAGCAAGCTCTTGTAACTCGATTTTAGTTTGAAGTAATGAGAAGTTATAATCAATATATGTTCCATCAAATTCTTGGAGTTCCATGTTTTCAAGGTGAATAATTTTATTAAAACAATGATTCAATAAATATCTGTTGTGGGTAATAACTAACATTGTTTCTTTGTGAGCATTAATTAGGTTTTTAAGAGCATTAAGGTTTTCAAAGTCTAAAAACACATCGGGTTCATCCATAATCATTAAGTCAGGATGATTAAGCATTTCCTTAATAACTTGAACAAGTTTATATTCGCCACCACTAAGCTCAGATATCATTAGATCTTTATGATTACTTAAGTTTGCAAGATTTAGTTTTTTATTAATGTTGCTTTCAAATTCATTCCCATTAATTGCATCAAATGCGTCTTGAGCTTGTTGGTACTTTTCTAGTAAAGTATCCATGGTATCCGCATCCGAAAATGTTTCCATTTCAGAACAAATTGATGTTATTTCATTTTGTAGCTTAATAAATTTTTCGCCTATATATTCAAAAACAGTAGTTTCTTTTGGTTTGTCTAGTTGTGAGAACTGACTTACATACCCAATTCT
>DIVM01000220.1 GCA_002435835.1 Firmicutes bacterium UBA6132 | reverse complement strand
TTATTATGCAGTAAAATTAAATGATGAAAATATACTAAGATTATCAAGGCAATTAAATGACATTAAAACAATATTTGTAAATATAATTCCATTACTTACAGTGGTTTTGTTTTTATTGATTGTAATATGTTTTTTTATTGCTTCAAATATTTCTAAAAATATTATTAAACCAATACAGCAAATGTCAGAATCCCTTGATTCGATTGTAGACCAAAATCATAAAAGTATTGATATAGATTTTTATGATGAACTTGAACCACTTGCATATACAATTAGAGAACAAAAAATGAAAATAAATGATTATATAATAAAGTTAGAACATGAACGGGATACTATAAGCAGGATTATAGAAAATATGAAAGAAGGTTTCATTCTTTTAAACAAAGAAAAAAACATTCTTTCTATTAACACAAGTGCAAAACATATGGTTGGCAATGGTAAATTTGATTTAAGCGAACATAAGCATATACTACAACTCACAAGAAATTCTGAAATTATTGATGCAATCAATTCATCCTTTAAAGAAAACAAACATATGGTTCATGATGTAAATTACAATTCTCATCATTATAGATATTTTTTAAGCCCTGTTTCTGAAGAAAATGATGAAAAAGTTGATGGTCTTTTAATATTTATTGAAGATGTTACTATGGAGAAAAATGCTGAAATAATAAGGCATGAATTTTCAGCAAATGTATCCCATGAACTTAAAACACCACTTACTATTATGAACGGTTTTGCAGAGATGATAAAAGAAGGGCTTATAACAGATTCTGAAAGTATAAAAAAATACTGTGGTATGATAAATAAAGAAGGACTAAGGTTAATATCTTTAATTGAAGATATTATTAGACTTTCTCAAATTGAAGAACGTGTTGATTCTGAAAATAGTGAAAAAGTAAATTTAAAATATTTAAGCAATGAAATATGTGAGTTATTACAAATAAAAGCTGAAGATAGAAATATTAAGTTATCTTTAAATTCTCAAAATATAGTTATGTTATCTAATAAAAATTACATGAATGAACTGTTGTACAATTTAGTGGACAATGCAATAAAGTATAATAAAGAAGGCGGAAAAGTTGATATTAGTATAACAAAAAATAATAAGAATATAATTATTTCTGTAAAAGACAATGGTGTAGGAATTCCTAAACAACATCAAAGCAGAATTTTTGAAAGATTTTATAGAGTTGATAAAAGCAGATCTAAAGAAACTGGTGGAACTGGACTTGGTTTATCCATTGTAAAGCATATAGTTGAATTATATGATGGTACTATTGACTTAAAAAGTAAAGAAAATATTGGAACAGAAGTCACAATTAAATTTCCTATAAAGTATGAAACGGCTTAGCCGTTTCTTTTTTCTTAATTAAATATATTGAAAAGCAGTTGAAAATAAAATATAATTGATAAATTAAATAAATTTTAAGAAATCTATATTATAATATATTGCGAGGAGTATTTATGGACACTAATAGAATGATTGAAAATATAAATGAAGAAGAATTGGTCAGAATTAGGCGTGATTTTCATATGAATCCAGAAATAGGTGGTAATGAATATAACACAATGAATAAAATTTGTGAATATTTGAGTTTGTGGAATATTGAATATACTTCTAAAGTTGCTGACACAGGTGTAGTAGCTATAATAAGAGGTAAAGGAAATGGTAAAACAATTGGTGTAAGAGCGGATATTGATGCCCTTCTAATTAATGAAGAAAATAATATAGAATATAAATCAAAAAATGAAGGTATAATGCATGCATGTGGTCATGATGCACATGCAACTATAGCATTAGGTACAGCTAAAATTTTGAAATCCATGGAAAACAGTTTGAATGGAAATGTTAAATTTTTCTTTCAACCAGCAGAAGAAACAACGGGTGGAGCAGAAAGGATGATTAAAGCAAATTGTTTAAAAAATCCTGATGTTGATCACGTAATAGGTCTTCATGTGGATCCTTCAGTAGATACGGGTAAAATTAGTATTAAATATGGAAAAATGATGGCTGCTTCAGATGAAATAACAATAGTTATAAAAGGAAAATCAACTCATGGAGCGCATCCACACGAAGGAATAGATCCTATTTTTATTGCAAGTAATTTAGTAATTTCTTTACAAAGCATAATAAGCAGAAATATATCACCTGTTAATTCAGCAGTTTTTACAATCGGAAGCATACACGGTGGCAGCAGTGGAAATATAATACCCGATGAAGTTAAATTAGTAGGAATTCTTAGAACTTTAGATGAAAATACAAGAGTTTTCCTAAAAGATAAAATAAAATCAATAGTTGAAAATGTTTCAATTGCTTTAGGCGGAGAAGGTAATGTTTTTATTAGAGAAAGCTATGGAGCTTTAATAAATTCTGATGATGTCGTAAATGTTGTAAAAGAAACAGCAGAAAGTATTTTGGGAAAAGATAATATAATTATAAGTCAATATCCAAATATGGGAACAGAAGACTTTTCTTATTTTTCAAAAGAAGTAAAATCATGTTTTTATAATTTAGGCTGCAGAAATGAAGAGTTAAATGCAGTTTATCCAATACATTCAAGTCATTTTAACATAGATGAAAATTGTCTCAAAGTGGGTGTTATGTTACAAGTAAATAATGTATTAAATCTACAATCATAATATATTAATTAATGTTATGTTAACAATACTAATTATTATATTGAAAAAATAATAAAAAATTGTTACAATTAAATGTATTTGCTTAAAGCAATTTAGAAAGTGTGAAAAAATGTTCGGAAATGTAAATATAGATAAAATGGAACTAAAAATGAAAGAATATTTTAGCTACAGGGGTTATTACTGCGGTTTGTGCAAAACAATAAAAACCGATTATAATAATTTGTGTAGGCTTACTTTAAATTATGATATGACATTTCTTATTGTGCTTTTAAGTTCCCTTTATGAGCCGCAAAATAAAACTACTAATGAAAAATGCATGGTACATCCTGTTAGCAAGCATCTTGTAATACAAAATGAAATAACTAAATATGCAGCTTCTCTTAACATAATGTTATCTTATTATAATTTAATAGATAATTGGAACGATGATAAAGATTTTAAATCATTAACAATTGCAAAACTCTTAGAGGGACATCTTAAAAAAATGAGTCCTGAGTTAAAAGAAAAAGAAATAAAAATTAAACAATTATTAAATAACTTAACATTAATTGAAAAGCAAAATGTAAGCGACATAGACTCAGCAGCAAATGAATTTGGACATATTATGGAAGAGATTTTTGTGTATAAAAATGATATTTGGGAAAAAACGCTTAGAAAAATTGGTTTTTTTCTTGGTAAATATGTTTATTTAATTGATGCATATGATGATATGGAAAAAGATTTAAAAAATAATTCATACAATCCATTTAATTTAATGGATGAAGAAAATAAAGACGAATATGCTG
>DIVM01000073.1 GCA_002435835.1 Firmicutes bacterium UBA6132 | reverse complement strand
TGTAAAAGAGGTAAAAATATGAAAATGAGTAGAGATTTTATTCATGCTTCAATTGAAGCAGAAACAATTCTTAGAAAAATTCTAGGTAAAAACATAAATAAACCTTTAGAAAAATTACTCTTAAATAGTTTTATTAGAAATAATCTTCTCAAAAAAGCTGATAAAATAATTAAAAAAAATATGCTAAAATATGATAGATACCCATACAGGGTACAAGAAGACAAATACTATATGATTAGGAACATAATCTTAGCTGTAAACAAAGCTTATGAAAATGCAAAAAAAACACCTAATGTCAGAAAAGCGATTATTAATTCATTCATAAATATATGTATAAAAAATAAGGAGAATTTAAATAAATTTAAAGGAGAGTATGGTCGTAATCCACCAAGTTTTTTAACTATTAGTCCAAGTAAATTTTGTAATTTAAAATGCACTGATTGTTACGCAAATAGTTCATCAAAAGCCACTGAACATCTTGAATGGGATGTCCTGGATAAGATTATTAATGAAAAAAACACTCTTTGGAATTCATATTTTACTGTTATTTCTGGCGGAGAACCACTTCTCTATGAGAGCCAAGGTAAGACTATATTAGATTTAGCAAGAAAGCATTATGAAAATTTTTTTCTTATGTTTACCAATGGAACTTTGATAAATAAACAAATGGCTAAAGAATTAGCGGATATTGGCAACATTAGTCCAGCCTTATCTGTTGAGGGATTTGAAAGTGAAACTGATTCTAGAAGAGGTTCAGGAGTATATAAAAAAATTATTGATGCAATGGAATATTTACACAAAGAAGGTGTACCATTCGGCATTTCAATTACTGCAACAAAAAATAATGCTGAACTTGTAGTTAGTGATAAATTAATGGATTTTTATATAAAAGAGTGTGGAGCATTATATGCTTGGATTTTCCAGTTAATGCCTATTGGTCGTGCAGATTCTTTGGATTTAATGGTGAATCCTGATCAACGAGTTAGTATGTTTAGACAAACCCAGCATTTGATCAGAGATAAAAAATATTTTATTGCAGATTTTTGGAATAGTGGTTGTGTTACAAATGGTTGTATTTCTTCTGGAAGACCAAGCTGTGGTTATTTGTATATTGATTGGAACGGGAATGTTACTCCATGTGTTGTTAATCCATATTCTCCGATTAATATTAATGATGTTTATAGAAAAGAAGGTAACTTGAATAATGTATTAAATGAACCATTTTTTGCTTCAATTAGAGAATGGCAGGAAGATTATGGTCTTAATAGAAAACCGGATGAAATTGGTAACTGGATAACACCTTGCGCTATCAAAGATCATTATGATGTAATGATTAAATTTATAAAAAAATATAATCCTAAACCAATTGATGAAGCAGCTGCTGAATCTTTGCATGATTTAGAATATCAAAAAGGACTGGAGAATTATGGTAGAAATGTCATGAAAGCAACTGATGAAATTTGGAAAAAAGAATATTTAAATGTTAAAAATTAATAGAATTGAATTTATTTGATAAAAAGAGGTGAAAAAAATTATTAAAACAACTGTAAAACAACATAAAGATATTATTCAAGACACAAGAAAATACATAATTAACACAGCACGACATTTGTTTTCAGATTTTAGTTATCTTGGGGTATCAATGAGTGATATCGCTGAAAAGTTGAATATAACTAAAGCTGCGCTTTATTATCATTTTAAAGGAAAGGAGGAAATTTATCGGAAAGTTCTTGATGATGTTTTTAATGATTTAAACTTATTAATAATGGAAGTTCTAAAAGAAACAACAATTGAAAAGAAGCTTCAAAAGCTTATCAAAAATTATCTGGATTTTGGTTGTAATGAGAAAAATCTTGTTAAAGCTTTAATGATAAAACTAACTCCGACTGATTCTCAAATTAAGAACTATATCATTCAATTGAGAGAACAGGTATCCGATATGATTCAACCAGTTATTGAAGAAATGATTTCGTATAAAAAAATTACACAAAAAATCGATAGCAAACTTTTAACTTCTCTGATTACAGGAATGATGGATGGTATCCTCTTGGAATATTCGTTTTTAAATAAAAAAATAGATTTAAAAAGCGTATCAAGTCAGATCATTGCAGTTTTATTTTAAAGAGACAATGATCATCATTTTAAAATTATTAAAGACAACTAAATGAATAATTTAAAAGAAACAACTTCACTAAGATAGGTCTAACACTTTGGAGTGGTGGTCCAAGAGGACTATCACATATTGGTGTAATTAAGGTTTTAGAAGAAAACAAGATTAATATTGATTGTATTGCTGGTTCAAGTATTGGTGCTTTGATTGGAGGATTGTATGTAACCACTAAAAATATTAAAAGAGTTGAAGAAATTGCTTTAGCAACAAATTGGCATCTAATGTTTTCTCTAATTGATCCATCTTTTCACCAAGGATTAGTCAGTGAAGAAAAAGTAAAAATATTTATTGAAAAACACATTGGGAAAATACACTTTCCCCGACTTTGACACTTGAAATCTG
>DIVM01000047.1 GCA_002435835.1 Firmicutes bacterium UBA6132 | reverse complement strand
ATTTCAGAAACAAATAAAGTTTTATATAACTGTTTATATATAAGTTGTATAAAAAATGTAGAGGTAAAATATGTTAGTTAAAAACAAAGTAGCTGTTGTTACAGGCGGAAGCAGAGGAATTGGGGAAAAAGTTGCAGAAGTTTTGGCCAAAGAAGGTGCAAATGTAGTTGTTGGAGATTTGAACATAGTAAAATCAGATTCCTTAACATTAAAAACTTCAATGGAAGCTGGTAATATTTATGAAGCATATTTAGACATTACTGATATAAATAATGTAAAAGATTTTTTTAAAAAAGTAATGGATGAATTTGAAAAAATAGATATTTTAGTTAACAATGCAGGAATTTGTAAGGATATTAAACCTTTTGAATCCATGGAAAGAAAAGATTGTGATGTGACAAATGAGGTTAATATTATGGGTACTGTAAATTGTACAGCTGAAGTAATACCTATTATGAAAAGCCAAAAAAGTGGAAGAATTGTAAATTTAGCTTCAATTGCAGGTGAAATTGGAGGTTCAGCTTCTTCAATTGCTTATTCTGCATCAAAAGCTTCTATTATATGTATAACAAAAGTATTGGCAAAGCAATTGGGACCGGAAGGAATAACAGTAAATTCAGTAGCACCAGGATATATAATTACAGAAATGACAAAAACACATTTACACGACCTATCAAATGTGCCATTAAGAAGAAGAGGAACTACTTTAGAAGTAGCAAATGCAATCTTATTCTTAAGCAGTGAAATGGGATCATATATTACTGGAACTACCATTGATGTCAACGGCGGAGTATACATGAATTAACGATTATTAATGAAAATTATAAAATTTTAGTGTTTATATTAGTTAAAAGCATAAGAAAGGAAATAAAATGAGCGAAAATATGAATTCGAAAGTAGTTATTGTTACAGGTTCTGGTAAAGGAATCGGAAGATCCATAGCAGAAAGATGCGCAGAACATGGTATGTATGTAGTAATTGTAGATGTTGATGAGAATCTTGCAATAAATACTGCAAAAGAAATAAGCGAAAGATACAATGTAAAAACATTAGCAGTAAAAACAGATGTATCAAATGAAGAAGACGTTATTGAAATGGCGAAAAAAGTTTTAAATGAATTTGGAGATATTTACGCATTAGTTAACAATGCAGGAATAATTCGATTAGGAAAGCCTTTTGAAGAAGTTGAAAATAAAGAATGGAATATGATTTTTAATATCAATTTTATGGGAGTAGTAAATTGCTGTAAAGCTGTTTTGCCTACATTAAAAAATAATAAAAAAGGTAGAATTATAAACATGTCATCTTTGTCTGCACATACTGGCGGCATGGCTGTAACTCCTGCATATGCTGCATCTAAAGCAGCAATCATGAGTGTAACAAGATCAATTGCAAAACAAGTAGCTCCATTAAAAATAACAGTTAATTCAGTAGCACCAGGTTTGGTTGATACTGATGGAGCATCAATTTGTAATTATAGACCGGAGCAAGTGCCTCTTAATGAACTAGCAACACCCGATAACGTAGCTGATGCTGTTTATTTCTTGCTAAGTGATGGGGCAAGTCATATTACAGGTACAACGTTGGATGTTAATGGTGGAATGTACATGAGATAAACAATATCCAATAAAGTTTTAAAAAGTAAAGATATAAAGGAGTAAATAAATTGAAATATGCAGTTTTAGTAGAAGATGAAAAGTTTGAAATTAGGGAAGGTAAACTTAATGTAAAACGTAATCCTATTATAAAGGTAACTCATGTTGGCGTTTGTGGTACAGACCTTTCATATTGGAAAGAAGGATCAAAACATAAAGAACTTAACATAGGACATGAGTATTCTGGAATTATTGAAGACCCAGGCACAACAGGTTTATTTAAAAAAGGTGACAGGGTAGCTGGTTATACACAAAACGTATTTAATGAACCATGTGGCCATTGTGAACATTGTCTTAATGATGATTTTGATAATTGCATAAATAGAAAAGTTTATACTTGGAAAGGAGGGGACTTTACACATCCAGGGGCATATAGCCAATATACTACCTGGTTTCCTAACAGCATTTTTAAATTGCCGGATAGTATAGATTTAGAAGAAGCAGCCTTGATAGAACCTTTTGCTGTAGGATTGCATGCAGTTTTATTAACTGAAATGAAACCAGAAGATAAAGTTTTAATTTTAGGTGGCGGAATAATTGGACTGGCAATTTCTGAATGGGTTAAGTTATATGGAGCATCTGAAATAACAATAACAGAAATGAATAAAGAAAAAATAAAAATAATAAAAGGTTTTGGAATAGTTGACCATGTTGTTGCTTCGGATGCAGAAGATATTGATGAGCAGTTACAGATTGTTTCTAAAGGCGGATATGATGTTATTTTTGACTGCACAGGCATAGCATCGGCTATTGACACAGGATTAAGAGCCTTAAAGCAGGAATTCAAGAAAAAGTTTACAGCTGTTGGCTTGCCGCATAATAAAATTCCTGTTGATTATGAAAGAATAGTATTAAAAGAAATAATTTTCAAGGGAAGTAAAGGACATATATACAATGAATTCAAAACTGTTGCAAGAATTGTAGCTGATAAAAAAATTAATGTAAAAAAATATATAACTACAAAAATTAAGTTGTCAGAATTACAAGCAGGTTATGAAGGTTTAAAGAGCAGAAGAGGAGCGGACGTAAAAGCGATTATTGAAATTGATTAAATAATTACATAATATGTAGTTTATTTAATAGAAAAATTAGTTTAATACAAAATTTAAATTATAAGGAGTCTATTCTTATGGATGCAGGTACATTAGGTATTATTGGTATTATTTTAGGTCTGGTTACTTTAATTATTTTAGCGTTTAAAGGTTGGGGTATGTTGCCAACCACAATAGTTGCCAGTTTAGTTGTTGTTCTTTTTAACAAAATGGATTTATGGACAGCTTTTCAAGATGGTTATATGGTTTCTATGAAAAACTATGCAGGAAATTATATGCTTTTGTTTTTCCTTGGTACGTTGTTTGGTGGTTTGTTAGGTAAGAGCGGAGCAGCAAAATCTATTGCAATGGGATTGCTGAAGCTTCCATTTAAAAGAAAAGCAATTCCAGTAACTGTTATTGCATGTGCCATTCTTTCATATGGCGGAGTAAGCTTATTTGTTCTTGTATTTACAATTTATCCAATAGCATTAGTAATGTTTCAAGAAGAAGACCTTCCAAAAAGAATATTCCCAGGATGTTTATTCTTTGGATCTGCTACATTTACTATGACAGTACTTCCAGGAACTCCAGCAGTACAAAATTTAATTCCAACAACATATTTTGGAACTAATGCATACGCAGCTCCTGTATTAAGTTTGATACTTGCTGCTATTGAAATAGCTTGGGGATTTTGGTGGTTATTCATGTGGCAAGATAGAATGAAGAAAAATGGCGAACACTTTATACCAGGACCAAGAGACAAAGAGTTAGTTGAATTGGCTGTTACTGGGGATTGCATAGATATAAAAGGAATGCCTAATTTTGCAATATCAATAGCACCAATATTAGTTGTATTAGTATTTATCGGTGTATTCACAAAACAAGTTGAAAATGCTACATTTGCAGTAAATTTAGCATTAATGATGGGTATTATTTCAATATATGCTCTTCATAGCAAAACATTGGTTGATAGAATTGAAGTTTTAAATGAAAGTGCTGCAAATAGTATTATTTCACTTTTAAATACAGCCGTTGTTGTTGGTTTTGGCGGTGTTGTTAAAAATTGTGGAGGTTTTGCAAAAATAGTTGATATTGCTATGAATATTGATATGAGTCCATTACTTTCAGGTTCAATTGGAGTTATATTGATTTCTATGGCATGTGGATCAGCATCTGGAGGTTTATCAACATTCTTAGATGCATTAGGAGAGCAGTATAAACAATTAGCTATATCACAAGGAATTTCACTTGAAGCTATGCATAAAATATTTGCAATAGGAGCAGATGCATTGGATTCTCTGCCACACAGCGGTGGATATATTACTGCTATAGTTGCAACTGACCTTACTCACAAAGAAACATATCCGATATTCTTTGGTACTAACAGCTTAACTCCAATTATTGCATGGATTTGCGGATTAATACTGTACATGAATTTTGGAATTGTATAATAAAAAATATATAGTCATTGAAATAGCCCTAATAATATAGGGCTTTCTTTTAAAAGTCAGTGATAATTAATAAACTAACAAACGGACTTTCGCATTAATTTTAGATAGTAAAATTAAAATAAATATATGGAGAATTATCATGAATTTTCAGTTGAGTAAAGAACATGAAATGGCAAGACAACTTTTCA
>DIVM01000113.1 GCA_002435835.1 Firmicutes bacterium UBA6132 | reverse complement strand
CTAAATAAAGCTTCAATATTTCATTTAACTTGCTTCGATCTATAACACCTTAATAATATGGTTGGTTACAACGCTTTATTCAAAATTGATTTTTTCAAAATATTTCATTGCATCTCTATAACCATACTCAAAGATTCTTTTAGAATGCTCAGATGAAAAATCAAGTACTTTCCCCAACCTTCTAGTCGCTTTCAATTCGTGGATCTTAACATTCTTGTATTTCTGTTTAATAGATCTCATTGATGATAGCATGGAAATTGTAATGCAAATAATTTCATCACAACCAAAATCAATCAAAGGTTGAATTGGAGTATTGTCAAAATATCCTCCATCACGATATTTTCTGCTGTTTGTTACAACCGGGGGGAAAACAATTGGAATTGAACATGATGCTACCACTGTATCAATCTGTAAATCTTTATTGATTTCTTTAAGTGGAATATATTGGACTTGAGAGTCTTTTTGAATATAATGAGAAAAAGTAGATTTTAATAAATCAATAATTCCTTTGTCGGCATCTCCGGTGTCTGCTATAGCAATGAAAACATTCCTATTTTTTAACAATTCAAAATCTATATTCTCATCTAGTAATTGATTCAATTTTTTAATTGAAAATATACCACTATCTATGACTTTAAGTTTTTGATCTCTTAGTGTCTTTACAATCGATGGGTTATCACCCAAAGGATTTTCTGGTACATTAAACCATATCTCTTTCGCAACATCCATGGCGTCTGCTGCTACAAATGTGGCATTTACTGCTCCGATTGAAGCTCCAGAAAATGCTGCTGCTCTATCCAAAATGCCTAATTCTTGAAGAGCTTTTAATGCGCCAATTTGATATGCTCCTCTAGCTCCTCCACCAGACAAACAAATACCTAGTTTTTTCATATAACCATCCTCCTCTTAATTACTATTTAAACAAAGTAATTGTTTTTTGAAAATATTATCAACAATATTCAAATACTCATCTTTTGACAACTCATTTTTGCTACTGATCCAATCAATAATTAGATTTACAAGTGCACCTTCATAAAATGTAAGTAAATGAACATCAGAATCTTCCAGTCTGGTAATTTTTTTTGTTATTAATCTAATATCGGAACTAAAAGACTGTACAATTAGCCCATATAAATTCTGTTTGATAATCACATTAAATATCGACTTATATCCATCAATTATACTTAGTATCAAATCAAGGATTTCCTTTGGACTATTTATTGAATTCACAGATATTTTACGAACAATTTTACTTATTACATCTTTAAATTTAAAAAGAATTATATCTTCCTTAGAATTAAAGTGTCGATAAAATGAAAGTCTAGCTACATCTGCTTCTTCAGTAATTTCAACAATAGTTATTTCGTGATATGGTTTATCACGCATTTTTTTCAATAATGCGTCGAAAATAACGTTTTTTGTTTTGGAAATTTGGCGATTCATTCGTTTACCCACCTCGTTTAAAAGCATTATTTTCTACATGTTTACGGACCATTTGGGTTTCGTTGAAAAACATAATAATTCTGTAGTCATAATACTAAAATGTTTTTGCATTAGTCTACGATATATGATATCATAAAAAAGTAACATATGCAACATTTTAAACATTTGTAACTTTTATTTAATAGGTGATCTTATGGAACTATATAAAAAACTTCAATATATAAGAAAAATTAGAGGAATGACACAACAAGATATCGCTGACTCATTTAATATTAGCAGGCAAGCTATTCAAAAATGGGAAAACGGTGAAAGTGCACCAGATATTTCTAAACTCTACGACTTGTCTATAATATATAATATTTCTTTAGATGTATTACTAGATGACTCACTTACTGAAAATCACTTGACATCACTTGTGCTTTCAAAAAATCATATTAACAATCAAACATCTATTCATTTATTAAATATAATAACCAATCCCGAAAAGACTGACCTACTCATTCTAGGTATAGTAGCCACAAGTACATCCTTGATTGTCATTACTTTGCATATCATTGGTGTTATTCTAGTTATACTTGTGTTAGCCTTACTTATTTCTTTTATTATTGGATCGTGTTATTTTCTTATCAATGCATTCATGAATATTGATGTAGGCTTCTCTTCTGTAATTTCTAATATCGGTTTCAGTTTTTTCAGTGTTGGTATTTTTTATTTCATATATAGTAATATGAGAATGTTAATATCCCATTATATAGTCTTTACCAAAAGGGTTGCACAGCGTATCAAGATATACCTTGATTTATTGAAAGGATTACAAAATGAAAAGAAACTATAAAATTGCTTTGTCATTACTTGTTTTTGGTTTTATCTTGTCATTGATTGGATATCTTCTCGGTGGCATCGATAATATGACCTTTTGGCTTTTCTAACACAACTAAATGTCATGCATTTAGCCCTTAAAAATAAAATAACCTAATGCAAGCCGATTTCCAGCTTGCTTTTTTATTTGCAACCATTAGTTGTCAAAAGCAATATGAAGTTGGTTTTTATTTTCTTATTGTAAGTATATTATTAAATTAATAAAGCACTTTTTAAAAGGAGAGAACTATGAATAACAACTCATTTATAACTTCCAAAGCATTGAATGAAGCATATCGTTATATTGAAAAAGATCCTGTAAATAATTTTGGAAAACTTATTTTATGGGCCAAAAAATTGCCTGTAAATTCAGCTACAAAAAAACAAATCCTGTCAATTGAGAGAATATGGGCATCTGATGATTCCTCGGGTCATAAATTAATTCACAAACTATTAACAGAAATCCATCCAAACATCAGAAGAAAACTCTTCTCTAATTTTCTTGTTAATTCTGGTATAAAAGGAACAAAGAAACTTGAAAAAAATCGTGAGAAATATGATTTTAATATCCCATGGGCTATTTTGATGGATCCGACATCTGCTTGCAATCTAAAGTGTTTAGGATGCTGGGCTGCTGATTATAGTAAAACAGATTCACTTGATTTTGATACACTCAATAGTATTATAACTCAGGGTAAAAAACTAGGAATTTATTTCTATTTGTACTCTGGTGGAGAACCTTTAATTAGGAAAGATGACATAATTAAACTAGCCCACATTCATAACGACTGTTTCTTCTTAGCATTTACTAACGGAACATTAATCACAGAAGATTTTGCTCAGAAAGTGGTTGATGTTGGGAATATCACTTTTGCTCTTAGTGTAGAAGGTTTTGAATCAGACACTGATATGAGAAGAGGATCAGGGACATACAAAAAAATACTGGATGCAATGGCTATTTTCAGAGAATACAATATCGCGTTCGGTTTTTCTACTGCATATCATAATAAAAATGAAGACATTATTTCTTCTGAGAAATACTTTGATTTTATGATCGAGCAAGGTGCATTATTTGGATGGTTCTTTACATACATACCAATTGGAAAAGATGCCCATTTAGAGCTGATGGCTACCGCAGAACAAAGAAAGCATATGTATTACAAAATTAGAGAACATAGAAAAACCAAACCGTTGTTTACCATTGATTTTTGGAACGACGGAGAGTATGTTGGCGGTTGCATTGCCGGAGGAAGACGATATATTCATATCAACGCAAACGGCGATGTGGAACCTTGTGCATTCATTCATTACTCCAATGTTAATATTAAGAACACATCATTGTTAGATTCACTAAAACAACCCATATTCATGAAATATAAAGCTGGTCAACCGTTTAATGAAAATATGCTACAGCCATGCCCATTACTTGACAATCCTGATGCTCTAGAAAGAATAGTAAATGAATCAGGTGCACATTCAACACAGCCAGTGGATAAAGAAAGTGTCTTGGATTTGACTAACAAAACAAGACTCGCTTCAGAAAACTGGTCTCCGGTTGCTAAAAATCTATGGAATGCCTCGCATTGTGCCGACTGCAAAAACAAGAATCACATATAAAAACTTCTTAAGGATAAAACTAAATGAGTAAAATTAAAGACTATCTCACATTAAGATATTTGATTTTTGGATTACCAAAATATATTTCTAAGTTGCACTTGGCAATTAGTATCATATACATCTTTGCGTATTTTTTTCTATCAATATATAAGATATTCATTGAAGATTATAATGGTTGGATCTACATAACAATTTTAATATTAACAATAGTCTCTGCGCTTTTTTTGATAGTATACTATTTAACCAATAGGCGAAATTATCAGAAAAAACATCTAAAAAATACCCAATCATATCTTTCTATACTTGTAAATATTCTCAAATTGTTATTTATAGGATCAAATATCATAGTTCTCATTAGCGTAGGAAACATTAATGAACCAGCAGATATTATTGCGCTTGTATTTTCTTCTATTTATCTAATATATATTGTAATCAGCACTTTAATTAATATTATTATGATAATTGTTAGAATGATAAATTTAAAAAAACATCTTCCTCTATTGAAGAATAAAGATATTGTAGAATATGTCGCAAATGACATTCGACAATCAATTAAAGAAAATCCCATTCCATAAATTGCAATTAATTCTAGGATAAGAACTAACAAAAAGCAAGTTTGCAACTATTACTTGACACAAGCAACTTATGTTTGGTTTAGTTTTCATAATGTGAATATTATAATCATTTTGTGGAGGAAAAACATGAATATGAAAGGAGAAAATATGTTACCATTATTATTAGCAATTCAACCTGGTTGGATCTATGGCGGTGTCGCAGCTGTTATCGTAATTGGAGTTGCAATTTATTATTTTGGATTTTATAGAAAAAATAAATAAAACTAATTAAATATTAAAGGCATAATGAATACCCGCTACCCCCTCCAAAGGTATTTCATTATGCTTTTTATTTATAAATTCATGAAATATACTTCATTCAATTTCAAACACTATACGCGAAATGTGGATACCATTTCAAAAGACTTTAATAATATTCCTTGTGTTTTAACATGGAATTTTACTAGAAAAAAGAAGAAATCACTCAGCGATTTCTTCTTTAATAATTGGTTTTCTATA
The DNA here is from genome assembly GCA_002435835.1 of Firmicutes bacterium UBA6132. Next base: position 4,323 of record DIVM01000113.1, on the reverse strand, counting down.
TTTCAGAACTAATCATATATTTTGTGTCATACCTAATTGTGTCAATTTTTAGATTGTTCAACTTGTAAATAACAATTTTTGGTAAATCTATATTACTCCCATTAGCAGATTCAATATAACTAAATGGCTTAAACCATATTAAGTAGTCAGCATTACATTTTTTAATTGTTTTCACCATTACACTATCTGCCCAAAAACAATGTGGTTTTGCTAACAAAGAAGTGCCTTGATCTATATTGGATTTATCGAGATTATGTATTTGAAGATAATTCCCTGAAGATTCGTCCAAAACAAAGAATATTAACTTGCATTCAGGATGATTTTTCCTGTATTGGTCCACTTTTTTTGCATGTTTTGAAATCACTCTATCAAAGTTTTTTCTATATCTATCGAAGTTATGATCTTCTTCTGTTGGTAGTCCACTGTCACCTAATAACAAAATTTGCTTTAAATTAGGAAAATCATCTTTCACACCTAATTTTCTTAATTGTTTCAACATCTTATTCTCTTTGGCTTTTGTGGAATGAGTCTTACCACTATTAGTTGCTTGATCATCAAATCTCATAACTTCCATCATGAGCTCAAGATCATCATTATAGAAATCTGGGGGCAGATCTGATTTTGAAGAACTATTTTTCCATGTTTTCCATAATTCTTCATCATTTGTTGCTTGAAATATTTTCCATATATCATCAGATTGAGGAAATGCTAAGAGACGATTTTCAGAATCACGATAATAAGCTAGGATGTTATCCTCATTATCAAATGTAAAGTTTCTCATTTACACTAACCAGCTACTATCATGAGTAAAATAGTTAAAGGTATAAGTGCTAATCCAAACTTCAATGCAATATTAAAATGGCTCATCTTTCCATTTGCTATTTTTGAATTAATATTAATTTGAGAAAGAATCATCTCAGATAATGTATCTTCATTTACTTTCTTTGCAGAACTAATATAGTCTTGACTCTCCATTGTAGCAATTGAAACAAACGATACTAGGTTATCAGAAAAACTATCTGCTTTATTTGTTCTCGCTATAAAAACAGATATTAAATGAAATATTGTGAATCCTAAGGCAATAACATATATAATCCCAAACACAACTATTAATGTGATTTGTAGCGTACTTCCATGAATTATTAAATCTGCTAACTTCCCGTATGTGCTTGCTGAAAACCCAATGATCAAACCTAAGAAAGCAAGCAAAATAGAAGATTTATTATCTGCAGCTGTAATCCATGAATTTACAACTTCTAGTGTTCTAAATGAAGTATCTTTATCAAATACTTTCTTTACTGAATCTCCCATGTTGCCTCCTTAATTATATATGTATTTTGCAAACTTGTTTGATAAGGTTCACAATATCCTTTATGTTTTCTATCAAGATGCTCATGTGTTTTTGCATCAATAATAACTTGATTCTTTTGTGCTAATCCACAAAACTTCGATGCATAGTTTGTAATATCACTTGGATAAGCTACTTCACTTCCATTATCAGTAGTTAGCCTAGTTACATAAACATGTCCAGTTCTAATGCCTATACCACAACTTATTTCCCAGTCACTATTTAATAAAGAATTCATCGATTCAGCAATATAAGTATTGATAGTAATTGCGGCATCTACTGCACGCTGTCCTGAATTTCCAGTTGAATCGTTTGTAAATGCACATAAAATACCATCACCCACAATTTGAAGAATAACACCATTATAATCATTTATTGCTTTTCTACAAAGTTTAGTATACATCTGATAAATCTTAACCATATTCTTACGTCCAATTGTATCAGTTAGTACAGTTGAACTTCTTATGTCGATAAACATTAATGATGTTTCAATATTATAGACTTTCTTACCGCTTGGTATTTGGTTTTGGTCTAAAAATCCAGTTTGATTTATTACCTCAATTTTCCTATCATAGATTTGTTTTAACTCATTCTTTAAAGAATCCAATTCACTTCTATTCATTAGAAACTCCTTTCTCAATAACGCTTTCTCGTTCTTCTTGTAGGTCGTTTTACTACTTTATTTGTAGTTTTCTTAAAATTGTTAAGTGTATATATAAATAATGGAATAAACACAGAAGTTATAATCCATTTAACTACTTCAAGTGTGTGTAAATACATTGTTCGTTCCAACTCAGTCATAAAACTCAAGTCAATATCAGTGATGTATAAAATTCCAAAGAAACATGAAGCGATAAATATAAATAGCAACTGGTGTAAACGAATGATTCTATGTTTGTTTACATCCTTTGTAAAAATATTTTTGAAACGCACAGTTAATGCAAATAGATTCGTAATCAATAATGCATAGAATAACATCGGTATAACAATAGAAAGCAAGTTATTTAGCGTTATATTCCACTCAAAAGGAATCAAAATCATACTATTTACATCTAATGGATAACCAAATGTTGCTAGAAAAATCAATAAACTCAGCATTGTAAATTGTATAGCATCCATGATCAATATTCTTTGTGTTCTTTTCTTATCAACTTTTGCTATTTTCAACATCCCTATTCCTAAAAGAAAGTTTATAAGTCTCATAGCAAACAGGAATAGGATTGCATAGAGTAATTCAAAATAAATCGCAATCAGAATCGTTCCCCATATACTTGCTGTAGGGATACCAATACTAATCACAATAATTGCTAATCCCAAACCAATTAAAATAATTGCACCAATTAATTTTGGAACAAATAATAGACCTTTTAAAAAGCCATGCCCTACCTTTTGTAATAAATTCCGTTTCTTCCCATCATCTTCTAATACATCATCATCTATATCTACTTCTTTTTCTTCTTTTTTGTTTTTATCTGGTACTGCACTTTGAATTTTCTGAATAAAATCTTTAAAACTAAACACTTTGAAAGCATGCAAATAGAATATGATTTTGCCAATAAACAAAAGCATAAAATCTATTGATATTAATATAATCAATCCAATATTTAACATACTCTACACCTCTTGAAAATAATCTAGTTTTAAAGCCACCTCATTTTTAATACATTCCGGTATTATACTCTTAACATTATATAGTTTCATTATTTGAAAATGAGCAAATGCAATTGCATCTATTTCAATTTTTTGTTTAAGATATTCTTCTTCAGGGATATCTTTTTTTGTAGGTGAGTTATAATTGCTCATTTCCTCTTTCCAAATCTGAATGGTTTTTGGATCTATATTGCTCTTACCTTGATACTCTCCTGTTATCAATTTCCATTGAAATGCATGTCTAGTTTCATGAAAGCATGTAACTTGAATCTCCATAGGATTAGCTTGATCTATCCACTCTTCGTTAAATGCTATGATATATCTTTCCTTTAAAAAGATAGAATTAATTCCTTTTTCCGTCATATCTTGATTATAAAAAAACTGCACGTCAGGAGTTTTTATACCTAGAATTCGTGCAGCTAAAGTCGTACCATTAATCGCAACTTCGTAGTTATCCATGTTGTGTTCCCCCTAGATATCCTCTTAAGTAAAATTATAACATATTTTCTTAATTATAAAAATACAAAAAAAGCCACACCATTTAACCGGTGTGGCCATGTCTATGAGACTGATTTCTTATTCGTTTTTTGTATTGATAAATGTTACTTTATCTCCAACTATCCTTAAGATATTGTTATCAATGTTAAGTGATGCTTTAACTCCTATTGTAGCACCGTCAGTAATATAGCCTAGAACACTTTCCATCAAACCATCTGATAGAGATACTGGAATTAAATCTGAATCTTTTTCATTTGGTCTTTTTATATCAATTGTAACAATGCCTGCTAGCTTATCGAGTTTGTTAACTCGTCCTACTAATATTACTTGGTTTAACATACTTTTCCTCCTTGGTTTGGTTATGACACATATTACCTAAATTAAGTTACTATAGCAACTTATACTCACCTTACTTATTCAACTTATCTGCAATGATTTTTTCTGCTTCAGAAAGTGTTGATTTGCCATGCATTTTATTACTGAAAGAAATGTATTCGTCAATGATGGATTCAATTTTGCTTTGATTATCTTCAACAAAGCCAATTGCTTTTTCTGTTGATCCAGTTAAGTTTGATACCCATTCACTAAGTCTTTGAATAACAGCTTGTTTCTTTTCATCTCCAGCAAGGAATATTTCACCTTTTTGTTTTGCAATCTGATTCTTTTCCTCGACAATCATAATGAACTCTTTAATTGTCTTTTGAACCGTTTCATCAAACACAATATTGGTTGCTTTTGTCACTAAATCAGCTACTACTGCAGAAGAATTCTTAATATCTTCTTTTACTTCTTTGATCACAGTTGACAGATTTCCACTTTCTTTAAAC
>DIVM01000235.1 GCA_002435835.1 Firmicutes bacterium UBA6132 | reverse complement strand
TGATATGGTAGTAAAAATCTGTGAAGCAATTCAAAGTTCATCACCAGTTGATGCTCATGTTGCACCATTACCATGGGACATGCCAGGTTATTCAGACCAAGTAGTCATGGCTTCAGGGGCATTTGTATCAGGATCATCAATAGAATTAAGTGCTGATGCGCCTATCAGACCTCCATATATTGCTTATATACAGGGGGGATTGTTCTACGACCATGCTAAATTAGGTGTAATGCTTTCATTGCAAAAACTTCTTAATTTTGATGATATAGAAAATAAAATTAAATAATAATCTAATATATAAAAAAGATGAGATCATATAAAAAGAGTTCAAAATTGCTACAAATTTTGTACTCTTTTATTTTTAATAAAATAGTTTGACATACACTCTACTGTGCAGTACAATATAGTTAACTATTATGTTGTGCAAGGTAGGTGAATCGTATGGTAGATCGTTCCCAGTTAATGCGAGGAACACTGGAAGGTTGTATAGTTAAGATAATAAGCCAAGAAGAAACATATGGATATGAGATAGTTACACGGCTTCAGGATTATGGATTTGATGATGTGAAAGAAGGTTCAACTTATCCTATCCTGGTACGACTTGAAAGAAAAAAAATCATATCATCTGTTTATAAGGAATCCCCACTTGGTCCAAAGAGGAAATATTACTTTTTAACTAACACTGGAAAAGAGTTTTTGGGAGAATTTGAACTTGTATGGAATGATGTAAAAAATTCGGTTGACAGGATAATGAAGGGAGAATGAGAATATGTTTAGAAATGAGATAACCTTACTTGAATTGGAAAATAAGAAGCAATTAAAAGAGTTAAGAGAAGATGATAAACATATAATTAAAAACATTATGAAGAGTATGAGTATATTTAAAGTGAACTCTTATGATGCTCAAGTTATTAGAAGAGACCTAATAGGAATGGCACAAGAACTAAAGCTTAGAGGTTCAAGTTTAGAGGATTCTATAGGCGATAATTTAAATGAATTTACTAATGAAATAATAAAAAATAGTGCTGGGCCAAATATATATGAAATATTACTAAAATTTTTATCAAAGTTGTCAGGATACTTCTTTGCATGGTTCTTACTATCAGCATTTGCTCTCTATGGAGGAACATCATGGGAAACTAGTAATATTATATATCCGTTTTATGTTGGGGTAGTAATAATTGCTTTTATCGCTGAAGGGCTTATAGATCCATTATTTAGCACTGAAAAAGGATTTAAGAAGAACTTACAATCATTAATTTCGCTTTTAATTATTGTTGCCTGGAGCATTATTAATTATTTGCTAAAAGATAGCCAGCATAATGTAGAAGTTAATGGTGTGATTATTATTATAGCATCAGGGCTGATTTACTGGATTACAAGGTATTTAAATTCAATAAATATCCGTAAGTTAGCCAAAGGTAAGTATAATTTCATTGAGGATTTAAAGTAGAAGTTTAAAAAACCGATCCCCAAAAGTTAGACAAAAATCTAACGAGTAGGGAGGTCGGTTTTTGATTTTATTAATATTTTCTTACTACTGCTTTAACAACGCCTAAAATATAAGGGTTTTTAATTAGTATAGGATCCATGCAGCTATTTTCAGGTTGTAAACGAATGTGGTCATTTTCTTTATAAAAAGTTTTAACAGTAGCTTCATCATCTATTAATGCTACAACTATATCACCATTATCAGCAGTATGCTGTTGATTTACAATTACATAATCTCCATTTAGTATACCTGCTTCAATCATACTTTCACCTTTTACTTTTAATACATATGATTCTTTATTTCCAACAAAATCAATTGAAATAGGCAATGTATCTTCAACATTTTCAACTGCAAGAATAGGAGAACCAGCTGTTACCGTACCAACAATAGGAACATTGATAATTTCCTTTTTAGGCATATTGCAACATATATCATCAGCATCTATTAATTCAAGAGCTCTTCTTTTATTATTTCCTTTTTTAACATAACCTTTTTCTTCTAACGTATTTAAATGAGCATGTACTGAAGATGTAGAGCTTAAACCTACAGCTTGGCATATTTCTCTTATAGAAGGAGGGTATCCTCTTAGCATCAGTTCGTTTTTTATGTATTCGATAATTTTTATTTGCTTATCGCTTAATCCATCATAATTCATAGGTTCACCTCTTTTGTTTTTCTACATTTTAACATATACTCCTAAAAAAATCAAACATTTGTTTGAGAATTATATTGACATCGAACTAATGTTCTGATAAAATGAAAATAAATAAAACAAATATATGTTCGAGGTGACTATGATGATTCATAAAAAATATAAAATAACAAACATGAGAAAATTCAAAAGATTTATATTTCTTTCAACTATGTTAATATGTATTTTAAGCTTTTCATCCACTAAAGTATATTCAAAAGATATACCACAATATGATTACATAAATGTTAAAGAAGGGGATACACTTTGGTCTTTAGCTTCTAATTATAATAATGAAGACATTAGGGAATTAGTTCAAATAATTAAAAAAGAAAACAATATAAAAAATGCCACCATTTATCCCGGTGACATTATAAGAGTTCCTATTCATTAGTTTGTAAATCATTGTTGAGAGGATTA
>DIVM01000315.1 GCA_002435835.1 Firmicutes bacterium UBA6132 | reverse complement strand
ATCTATTAAATATACAATAGATATTACTTCGAATTCCAAAGAAAAAGACCTGAGCTCATAACTCAGATCTTAGTTAGTGTTAATTACTTTTTCAGTGCCCTCGGTATTCCCAGTGATGGTGATCTTTATGAGTTAACCCTTATTAAATAAACCTAAGGCGCTCAAACATGTTGTATTCGGAATAATGTTACTTGCGGCTTTACGAATCCCTTATTGCTTTGCTCAATCTTTTAAATAAGATATATTTATTGTTTGAAAATATAATAGTATAGTCTTTATCATGCGGCAAATATGTAAATAAAATATCGTTGCTATCTACAATTAAGTGAGTGAAGTTATACTTTGCCAGAAATTCTTTATAATATAAAATACCTTTTTGCAAATCATAGTATTCAATAAATACATCTGATACCATATTATTATCTTTCAAAAAAACTTCTGCTCTTGGATCAATATACGAAGCAACTCCCTTGAACTCAGCCAGCCCACCATCATTGTAGCCTGTATATAAAATCACGCTTTCTTCTTTAATATCCTTAATAACATATTCCAGTGCATTATTAAAAAGATCAGTTTCAGAATTGTACTTATTTGTAAATGTGCTTAATCTATAGAATGCTACAGGTGTGATGAAAATAATCAATATTACTAGTACTTTTCTAATTAAAATAGTTCTTTCAGGATATTTACCGTCAAATCGAGGGATGCGTACCTCATCAATGAAAACAGATAGTGGATAAAGAGCACAGCATATAAAAAATATGAATCCTCGCACAGTAGATAGACTAATATATGATGTCCCGATAGCAAGAAGAATGTACCTTAAAGATTTTTTTTCTGATTTACCAAAAATATATAACAGTGTAACGCTTACACATATTAAAATTATCAATAATCCTAGTACAGTAGTAGTTGTTGCTGGAGCCATTTCTCCCACCATATCATTTATTTCAGGAACACCGTACGAATTTTTAATATATACCATTGAATCAAACCCATACGGATTAACAAATCCCATAATCACCATAGAAAATCCAGCAATAAAAAGCTGCTTTTTTTTAGCACCATATCCTCTAAAAGGCCCAATGTGAAACTTGAAAGAGTCAATAACAAATGGACTCATTATTATAAAAAGCATTGGCCACATAGCGGCTTGAATATTTATTAGAACTAGTGATAATAACGGTAAGATTAATAGTAGTTTTTCATTTTTTTCAATAAAATACATTTCTAAAACATAAACTTCAAATAATAGTACTATATTTGTGAATATGAATGGTCGAGTTGTCATAAATACATTTATCAATGTAATATACAAATACGTGATTATAATAGACTTAAAAAAATTATTCAGAGTCAATTTCATACATAGTTTATAAAAAATAACCATACTTATTATATACGCACAAATTACAAGTAGTTTTAAGCCATATTCGCCAAACCAAGAGTAGGTAACATAAAATATTACTGATGAAAGCCACTGTTGCATGACAAATTTGAATCCTTCGTGTATAGTGAATGGCTCGACGGTAGGAATTCCGTTATTGATCACATATCTTCCATGAGTAAGCAAAAACCAGATATCATTATTAAGCCCACGGAAAAATATTGTAATGTTTAAAATGAGAGGAAAAAACAACAAATACTTTTTGTGTTTGTCTTCAATATCAAATAATCCGGCACTAGATTGATTTGTCATCACTTCTCACCTTCTGCAATTCTTTCCTCATGGTATTCAGATTCAGTATTAACACTCCACAGATTTTCATTTGATTTCTCACCGGCAATTATGAGCTTGGCCGCTTCAAATGCTGTCAGCATTGAGTGATCCATGTTGTTATATCTATGTTGCCCATTTCTACCGATGCAATACAAATTTTCATACTGATTCAGGAAATCTTTTACTACACCTATCTTATCATAAGTACCAAAATAGGCAGGATATGCTTTTGGTACTTTTATTCTTACGCTATCTAATACATTTTGTTTGTTAATTATACCTAATCTATCAGCTTCATTAGTTGCAAATGATATAAACTCCTCATCATTCATTTCCCATAATTCATCACTTTCTGAACAGAAATATTCAAGTCCTATCCACACAGTATTCTCAAAATCCTTGACCATATACGGTGACCAGTTATTAAATATCTGTAGTCTTCCAACCTTTACATCAGGTTCTTGGACATAAATCCAACAATCTGGCACTATATTGTTTATAGTATTAATTTTAGTTGTGTTTATTAATGTAAGTCTGTTAACCAGCAATCCTACTGTCATGAAATCTCGATATGGCAGCTTTTTTGCTACATCACATACTTGCTCTGGACATCCATCAGATATCGCTGGGATGAGTTCCGATAATGGCATAGTAGATATAAAAAAATCACCTTGAATGCACTGTTCTACTCCGTTATTTAAAAAAATCACAGAATTTACTTTCTTGCCATCTATTTGCAGTTTAACTACTTTAGAATTTTTCTTTATTTCGCCCCCAAGTTCAAGTATTTTATTAGCCATATTTTCCCAATACTGACCTGGCCCCATTTTAGGATAAATAAACTGTTCGATTAATGAAGTTTCAATATCTGCTTCATTTTTATTTGCTGATACTGTATTTTTGAGCATGTGGATAATGGCCTTCGTTAGGGATAATCCCTTAATTCGTTGAGCACCCCAGTCTGCTGAAATTTCGATAGGGTATTTACCCCATACTTTATATGTATAATCTTTAAAAAACATATTATATAAAGTTTTGCCAAATCTATTAACCATAAAATCTTCAAGTGTATCTTCCTTGCGCTTTATCAGCTTTGACTTAATATACGAGAACCCCGCTCTAGTAGTATTTAGGATTCCCATGTTTGTAATTGTGCTAAACTTCAAACTTATTGGATAGTCAAAAAACTTTCTCGCGTATAGTATTCTAGATACCCTATTTCTTATTAGAAATACAATATCTTGACTTTCCGGATCCGGCCCGCCTTCACAAAATTCTTTTTTTGTATTTAATCTAATATCATCAATTGATGGAGACCCCTGAATCGGCATTAATTCTTTCCATAATTTCATGATTTCTTCACTCTTCGAAAAGAATCTGTGCCCGCCGATATCTATCCTATTCTCATTGTGATTGACAGTTCTCGATATCCCCCCAACAAAATCCTCGCATTCTAGGATTATGGGAATTGTATTCTCACATTCAAGTAACTTATATGCTGCAGTCAATCCGGCTGGCCCAGCTCCAATAATAATCACTTTCTTTTTCATAAACTCTCCTTACTACGCTTTCTAGAATTCATTCTTAATCGAAAAAACAAATTTTTTTCTTACAAAATAATTCCATATCATAACAATTCCAGCCATTAATATTTTTATTATTTTATAGTCTATTATCATTTTATCTACTCCAATATACATCCCTAACTCATTTATTAATAACCCCAATATGCCAATTATAGCGAATTTTATCTTGTCATAGTTGCTTTTACCTATTTCATGCTCTCTGGCTTCAATAAAAACAAATTTCACTGAAAGCGAATAATTAGAAATAACACCCGCAAAGAAACCGCCAACATTAGATATATATAAAGATAAAGCACTAGTGGGCATAATATACTCATACAAAAGTATTAGTGTTAAAAAATCAATTATAAATGAAATACCTCCAACTATAACATATCTAAAGAATTCCATTATTAGCTTTCTAAACCTTATCCAATCCATACATACCGCCTTTATGATTACAAAATTCACTCCATGATTCAAATAAAAATTGAAATATAAACGTACTTTAACATAGTCCGAAGGTACATAAATATCTTATGTACAAATTCATCTTTTTTTGTAACCCTAAACCGTTCATTCTTCTTCACAGATTCAAGAAATAGGTTATCTTCATTAAAAATACTAGCCATTCTATTTATTAATTTTGATGTCATTGCAGTTCTTGAGATTCGAAATTTCATTAAATAATCCGATAAATAGTAAACATACCCCTGTGCACTCATCCGAATCCAATAGTCTTGATCAACAATATATGACATATTATTATTAAAATAACCAATATTTTTAGTAATATCCTTTTTAAACATTACATTTGAAGGTTCCCCAAAGTAATTTTTAAATAAAAAGGATTTGTATGCGATTTCACATCCATTTATTAGGTGATCATGTTTTGAATACCTCCTCCCACTGAGAACTACACCGTTGGAGTCAATAATTTTTGAAGCTCCAAAGACCATATTAACTCTATTGTCATTATTAAATGCATTCAATTTTTTTATTATACAGTCCTTAAATAAGATATCATCTTGAAATAAAAATTGAACATATTCTCCCTTTGATTCTTTCAAGCACTTATTCCAATTATTAACCATTCCAATGTTTGTATCGTTTCGAATCAGTTTTATCCGATTATCATGATATTCCTCTATAAGATCAACTGTACTATCAGTAGAACAGTCATCAACTACAAGAATTTCGCAATTATAATATGACTGGGATAATACAGAGTCGATTGCTTCTTTGATATAAAGTTCGCCATTATAAGTTGGGATACAAATAGATACCTTAGATTCCATCTAAATTAACCCTCCTGACCAAATCACAACAACTTTTTGTGTGGATATATCCTAAGAAATACAAAATAACCAAATACTGAAAACAATGCAAATATTATTCCAAGCTCTAGATTTTTATCCCTATATACAACCCTAATAACACTTTGTCCTTTTGGGCAACTAACTACCATTCTGTTGTTGTTTGAATTTCTGATAGGAACCGTTTTCCCATCAACGTACGCAACAAAATTGGGATTAAATACAAAATTAAAATAAACATCAATTGGGTTTGTTTCAGTATTAAATATCTGGAGCTCAATTTCATTCGTTTTGATTCTATATTTACCTGCTATTATATTACTATTATTAGCTTTATAGACTAATGCGTACGAATTTGAGTCGTAGTATATAATGCGATAATCATCTTGAGAATACTTCTCTATGCCAAACTCTTTGAAGATCGTATCAAATTCATCATACTTTTCAGTTGGAATTATGTACCACTTGACTCCAGCTTCCCTTAAAGTATCTATTGGAATTACTTGATTGCCGTTTATTACTGCTGTGAAATTTAATCCTAATGTCTCATTATAACTAGCTTCAGAAAGTAAAACATTATAGCCTGCGAAATAATTAAGTCCCCATAGAGTTGCATAATTGAATCCCATAGTTGGTGCTGTTCTGTATGAAGCATTATTTCTGATTGTAGGTGTCCAAATATTAAAACCAACTGATATTATTCTGCCAGATGTAAATACACTTTGCATAGGCTCATGAAGTGGAATTTCATCAGCATGATGTTCTCCGAAATCCAAATGTGGGTTTATTAAATATATGGATAAGCAACTTAAAATGTGAACTATCAACAAACACGAGACTATTGATTCCTTAGTTAACGACGAAATCCTACTTTGATTTAAGTAATACCATAGCAGACTAATTGATATGCAAATAAAATAAAAATTAAAAAAAATCAAAATTTTAAATGGCCACCTAAACCTATTCAGTATTGGAATCGCATAAATTAAAAGATTGAATATCCAGTTGGTCGACCATAGCAGTGCTATCATTCCAGAACGAATAAATACCGAAAGCTCAACTTCAAATTGATTGATCTTAGATTTGTTTTTAACTTTATCAAAAATCCTATAAATTATTATCACAATTGGAATATACCCTATGTGGGAGAGATTGGGTAGGTTTCGAAACGCTGCATATGTATTAGAGTTTACTTTATAAAAAGGATTAAACAATCCAATTACTAATTGATTAATTGGAATAAATTGGTCAACAAATTCTACAAAAGGCAACTTATCAGACCTATTAACAGAATTTACCATAAGATTCCACATTGGTAATAGTAATGGTAATGCCATAAGAAGTGCAAATAAATGAACAACAATAAAATTAGATAGATATTTCAATAGGTAATTCCAATTACTATTTTTTTTACTTAATGAAATTGAATATAAAGTACTAGAGAAAAACACAAAAATTACAGAATAAATGAAATACTGGACATTCCCACTATAAAATAACAATAATGTAACTATCAATAATCCAGTGAGGAATCGCTTCTCTTGATAACATGTGAGTTTGAAACTAAATAAAAACATCCATGGCAAATAAGCGACAAGTGAGGCTATAATCATCCAAGAATTTGAGACATATATTGCAAATGTATTTGTAGCCCACATCAAGGATCCAATTACACCAATTAATTCTCCCAATTTTAAAAATTTGCTAAAATAAAAAAAACCTACAGCACCAATGCACAAATGTAACCCCACGAAAATATCGACTGAAGCAAAAACGTGGAAAAATAGTGCTTTACTTAAGAATACAGAAAGGTAAGTTATTGGATATAGCGCTCCTGTTTGACCTTGTGCTAAAGAAGGTACCCCCATAAACTGATGGAAATTATATAGTGGGATTTCACCTGATATTATACTATCATAATTATGTACAATATATGGTAAATATGAGTCGCGATTATCATCTTGCAAGAAAAAATAAGGATATCTATATTCTATTATTAGCAACATTCCAACAATTATAATAATAATAAAAGTTATATATTTAATATCTTTTCTAAAATCTTTAAATTTATTTATCAATATATTCATACTTGATAAATAAATTTCAGATCTTTTTTCAAACATAATTAAATCTCCATTTCATTAAACTAACAATGATGTTAACTACATTTATTGCTCTTTGTTAATTAATTAAGTATATATTCCACAATAATTACATAAAATTGCTTTACATGCTGATATCTACAATTCGTATAACACCGCCATCGCGTATGATAATTATCCATGAATCTTCAAACTCTATCACAACATGCCATTAAGAACCTCGACGCGAACTATCACAATTTCAACATCTCACACTCAGATTTCTTCTATCTATTAGAAGATTAGATGCAACTTAAAAAGCATATCAGTATATATATTTTCCTCATCGCTATGTGCTCTTGTCAATATACTTTACTTTTTATCAGATGAAAACCGTCTGACTGAAATTGTAAGCAAGAATTTTGTGTCTAACATAGCCTTACCCTATTTCCATACAACCTAGAAAATTTCAAACGAATCAAGGAAATATGTATGCAGCGCTTTCTTACTTTCAAAGATGCCTCTAAAAATCGTGAGTGTCATATGAACATTGGCAATACATCACATTAATCTATATGATTCGTATAAACTGGTAATGTGCAAACATATAATTGTGAATAAAACTCACAATAGACAATGCCTTTCATATTATTTCTTATGGTTATCGAAAAAATTATTATCACTAAATCCAACTATACTGTTAATAACGTATGTCGGTCGTGCTTTAACTTCTTCGTATACTCTTGCAAGATATTCACCTATAATTCCTAATACAAGTAGTATCATTCCACTCATAACTAGTAAAACTGCCATTAATGAAGTCCAACCAGATATACTATCATTTGAATAATATTTTCGAAATATGATATAAACAAGATATATAAAACTTGCTACAGATACCGTTGAACCAAGGAAGGATGCTAGTTTCAAGGGTTTATATGAGAAAGATATAATGCCATCGAATGCAAGCTTAAGCATTTTTACGAGTGGGTATTTTGTCTCACCTGCAAATCTTGGTTCACGTACATAATCAACTGAAGTAGAATTATACCCAAGCCAAGCAACAAGGCCTCTTACATATCTTGTCTTTTCAGGCATCTGCTTTAATGAATCCGCAACTTTTCGATCTATCAATCTAAAGTCTCCGATATCTTTAGGTATTACTTCATCAGTTAATTTAAATAAGATCCTATAGAATATCTTTGCAGATATTCTTTTGAATTGACTTTCTCCTTCTCTTCTTACTCTCTTCCCATATACCACATCAAACCCATTCTTCCACTTATCAACCATCTCACTAATTATTTCAACTGGATCTTGAAGATCTGCATCAATCACTACAATAGCATCGCCACTTGCGTAGTCCATACCAGCAGTTATTGCCATTTGATGTCCAAAATTTCGCGAAAACCTAATAATACGAATATCATGATGCATTTTTGCCAACTGCAGTAACTTTTCATATGTACTATCTCGACTACCATCATCTACATATATTATCTCCTTATCCATATCGATAGTAATTAAGAATTTTTCTAATCTTAAGTGAGTCTCATATATGACTTCCTCTTCGTTAAAACAAGGAATAACTATAGAAATTAATGACATATTCCCCCTCCTATTTCATATACCATATATAAAAATAAATTTATATTATATCTCTCA
>DIVM01000041.1 GCA_002435835.1 Firmicutes bacterium UBA6132 | reverse complement strand
CACAGAAATTTAACTTTTTGGGGGTAATCATAATAATGACTTATTAAGGAGCTCAGTATGGATAAAAATATTTTTTATAGAAATATACCTAAAGTAGATTTAATATTGGAATACAATGAGATAAAACGTTTATCCGAAGTGCATACAAGGGAACTAATATTAAATTCTATAAGAAAAGTAATGGATGATGTTAGAGAATTAATAAACTTAACTGATGATGAAAAAGAAATTACAAATAAAATAAANNATATTGAAGCAGATGTAATTAGTGAAGTAAACAAATTTATTTCTTTTAATATGAAAAAAGTTATAAATGGAACTGGAACAATACTTCATACAAATTTAGGAAGAGCTGTTATATCAAAAGAATCAATAGAAAAGGCTACTAAGTTAATGACAGGTTTTTCTAATTTAGAATACAATTTAGAGTTAGGAGAAAGAGGTTCAAGATATTCACATTTTGAAAAAATAATAACTAAAATTACTGGAGCAGAATCAGCTATGGCTGTAAACAATAATGCAGCAGCTGTTTTATTAATACTTAGCACTTTTGCTAAAAATAAAGAAGTTATAGTTTCAAGAGGAGAACTTGTTGAAATAGGTGGTTCTTTTAGAGTGCCGGATATAATGGCACAAAGTAATGGACATTTAGTTGAAGTTGGAACAACAAATAAAACACATGTTTATGATTATGAACAAGCTATTAATGAAAATACTGCTGCATTATTAAAAGTGCATACAAGCAATTATAAAATAGTTGGTTTTACTGAGTCAGTTTCAGTAGTGGATTTAGTTCATATAGCACACAAAAATAATATACCTTTAATCGAAGATATAGGAAGTGGCGTTTTAATAGATTTAAGCAAATACGGTTTAGATTATGAACCAACAGTTCAAGAATCCATAAAAGCTGGAGCTGACATAGTTTGTTTTAGTGGTGATAAACTTTTAGGAGGACCGCAGGCAGGAATCATTGTTGGCAAAAAGCAATATATAGACAAAATTAAAAAACACCCTCTTACAAGAGCATTAAGAATTGATAAATTCACGGCAGCTTGTTTAGAATGTGTATTTCACGAATATATAGATGAAAATAAAGCTATTAAAAATGTACCAGTTTTAAAAATGATTACAAAAGAAATAGAAGAAATAGAGAGTCAGGCATTAAATTTATTTAATAAATTAAGTAAATCAATTGGACTTATATGTGAACTTGAAATAATGGATTGTGAATCTCAAATAGGGGGAGGCGCTCTTCCGTTACAAAGAATAAAAAGTAAATGTATTTCTTTTATGCCAAAAAATATTTCAACATCAACTCTTGAAAAAAAATTAAGATTGCATGAAAAACCTATAGTGGGAAGAATTGCAAATGATAAATTTTTAATTGATTTAAGAACTGTATTTGATGATGAAATAGAATTGATTAATCAGGTTTTTGAAGAAGTTTTAAATATTTAATTGGAGGAGTTATGAAAAACATAATAATAGGAACAGCTGGACATATAGATCACGGAAAAACTACTTTAATTAAAGCGTTAACAGGACGGGATACGGATAGATGGGAAGAAGAGAAAAAAAGAGGTATTACAATTGATTTAGGTTTTACATATTTTGATTTGCCCGATGGTAATAAAGCAGGAATTGTTGATGTTCCAGGCCATGAGAAATTTATTAAAAACATGGTTGCTGGTGTTGTTGGCATGGACTTAGTTTTATTGGTTATAGCAGCAGACGAAGGTATTATGCCTCAAACAAGGGAACATATAAATATTTTAAACATTCTTGGTATAAAAAAGGGGATTATAGTATTAACTAAATGTGATTTAGTTGATGAAGATTGGCTTTTTCTTGTTAAAGAAGATATAAAAGAAGAACTAAGTGGTACATTTTTACAGGATGCACCAATGCAAGAGGTGTCTTCCATAACTAAATATGGATTTAATGATTTAATAAGTACAATTTCTAAATTAACTCAAAAAGAAGTTGAAGAAAGAAATGTTAATACAATTCCAAGACTTCCCATAGATAGAGCATTTTCAATTTCAGGATTTGGTACTGTAATAACGGGAACTTTAATATCTGGTAAATTAAAAAAAGGCGATGAAGTTGAAATTTATCCGATAAATAAGATGGTTAAAATTCGTAATCTACAAGTGCATTCCGAAGATGTGGAATATGCATTAGCTGGACAAAGAACAGCTGTGAATTTACAAAATGTCAAGAAAAGTGAAATTTATAGGGGTTGTGTAATAGCTCCAGTTAATGCAATGAAAAATACGACCTTATTAGATGTTAAAATAAATTTGTTGAAAAATTCAAGAAGAATCGTAGAAAACAAATCAAGACTACATCTTTATACGGGAACTAGTGAAATTTTATGTAGAATAGTGCTTCTTGATAAAAATGAACTTTCACCAGGTGAATCCTGTTATGCTCAGCTTATATTAGAAGAAGAAATTGCAGTTAGAAGAGGGGATAAATTTATAATACGTTTTTATTCACCTATGGAAACCATAGGTGGAGGAGAAATAATAGAGCCAATTCCAACTAAGAAGAAAAGATTTGATAATGATTTATTACAAGATTTAAAAATTAAAGAAAAAGGTTCAAACGAAGATGTAATAGAAAAAATCATAGGAGAAAATTCTAAAAAGATTCCATCTTCCACAGATTTAGCAAGATTAACCGCATTAACCATGGATGAAATTAAAAATAATATTATTAACCTTGAAAAAGAAGAAAAAATAACAGTTTTTAAAATTAAATCTGATATATATATGTGGCATAAAAATTATGAAAATGAAATAGAAAATAGTATACAACAATATTTGATATCTTTTCACAAACAAAACAAATATAAAAAAGGTGTAAAAAAATCTGAAATAAAAAGTAAATTTTTTACTGAAATAAAACAAAATATTTTTGATGCTGTTATAACACATCTTTTAACCAAAAATATATTTAAAATTGAAGGTGAGTATGTATCTTTAATTGATTTTAATATTATTCTTGATGAAAATTTTCTTAATGCTCAAAATGAAATCATTAAAATGTTAGAACAAGCAAAATATAATTTTATTAAACCTGATGACATATTATCTAAAAATTATAAAAATATTAATGGTTCAGATGTGCTAAATGTGATGATAGATGACAAAAAATTAATAAAAGTAAATGAGGATTGTATAATAACAGTAAGTTTATTCAATGCATCAAAAGAGATTTTGGTTAATTTTATTAAAAAGAATGGAAGAATTACTGCTGCAGATTTTAGGGATTTACTTGATACAAACAGGAAAAATG
>DIVM01000297.1 GCA_002435835.1 Firmicutes bacterium UBA6132 | reverse complement strand
ACATGATTTGCATGTTTAATATCTGATGTAGTTGGTTTTAGTTTTTGTAAGAAACTGTCATTAAGTGACAGTTTCTTACAAAAACTTTATATTCTCATAATAATCTGTTATAAGATAAGTAAAGTAATTAAAGGAATCGGATTCGCTGGACCTGTGGAAAAAAGAATATTTTCTAAAACAATCAGAAAAACTCTTTGATTATCAGAAATAGATAATTAAGAAAGGTCTTAGACAGGGTTTTCTTTTAAAGCAATTAAAGTTTATGATTAATTCTAAAAATAATAATCAGCAGGCACATATCCTGCTGTTTTTGATGAACTATAAAAAACTATTTGTAAGCTCCTAAACCGGCTTAACGGCTTAGGCGTGCGGAAGAGACTCCCAGCAATCCGCCAAGAATTAAGGCCATTATTGACATAGGGATAAGGCTTTTTGGATCTGATGCTCCCACTAATACAGCAGATGGAATAAGTACAAGGTACGATATAAGCACGCCTTTAAAGAAAGGTTTTATCTTTATTTCGCTGTGTACTATCAGGAATCCGGAGACTACCCAAAATGTAAACGCGGAAATGTCAGCGGATAATGGTAATTTCAGTATTATCATAGGAATAACATCCACAACCCCGGCAATTGATCCAAGCCCCAATCCAATTAATGTTTTTTTCATTTTCAAATCTCCTTGTTTTTTTATTTACCCCTTCTTGAATTTAATGAAAAAGATTTTAACATGTGGCTGATAAATTCACAATGCCGTAAAGTAAGAAAGTTATAATTAAATCGTTAAAGAGAAATAGCGGCAACAACGGTAATGAAATATAACGGAAGCGCGTGGAAGCTTATTGAAACAGCCGGATTATCTGCAGGTATAGCAGACTATACCTCTCTATATGCCTGGAACGGGATAACGTATGTGACGTACACGGATGTTGGAAAATGCGGTGTTTTTGTTGTAATATATATTTATGGAAAAATTTGAATTAAAAGACATTGTGGCTATAGGCCGCAGTTACAGTGAATATGAAGCGATATTCGGGCTTGATAAAATTGATATGCGCGCGGAAAACGTGCTGGACTGCGGCGGCGGGGTATCTTCATTCACACACGAAGCGTCAATAAAAGGAATTAACAGCATATCCGCGGACAGGATATATAAGTTTACACACAAGGAATTGGAAACAAAATCAGCAGATGATTTAAAGGTAATGTTCGATTCCCTTTCCAAAACAAAACATCATTACAAATGGGATTACTATAAGGACGAAGCTGATCTTGAAAAACACAGGAATTATGCCAGGGGTTTATTTTTAAAGGATTACAGCGAAAATAGAGGGAAGAAATATATAACGTGCAATATGCCTATTTCGCCTTTTTATGATAAGGAGTTTACGCTTACGCTATGTTCTCATTTTATTTTTCTTTATGATGAGCATCTTGATTATGAGTTTCATAGAAAGACAATAGAAGAATTAGTACGCGTGACTAAAGGGACAATCCTTATATATCCGCTTATTAACCTCCGCTACCAGAAATCGGAATTTGCAGACAGGATAATGAGGGATGTGATATTTAATAATGTGGAATTTGAGATAATAAAAACAGAATTTGAGTTTTTGGAAGGTGCAAAAGAAGTTTTAAAGGTGAGTACCCGTTAGTATTTATTAACTGAAATAATTATCTAATTTACCTTAGATTTGCCAGGGAGTTTCCGAAAAAAATCATTATGTTGGCTTTGTATTTTATGTATTCAAAATTGTAATTTTCGAGTGAAAATGGTAATATTAACTATACTTTGGGGGGATGAGCGGCGTTTAAAAGAATAGAAACGCGTTAGGTTTATTAAAACTTGGAAGACAGGGAGATTAAGTGGGTATTTATCTAATCATCATCGCTATTACATGTATCTGTTTATATTTTGTACCTGACGTTATAAATAAAAAATAAAGCATATTTCATTTGTATTATGGGAGGAATTTGTGAGGTTTAGGAAAAGTTTACGAATAGGGAAAGGAATGCGATTAAATTTTTCTAAATCAGGTATGAGTTTTACTGCCGGTATGAAGGGTGCGTCTGTTAATTTTGGCAATAAGGGGGCATATTTAAATGCTGGTATCCCTGGAACCGGTCTATATGACAGAAAAAAGATTAGTAACGAAACTTCCAGTCAACAGTTTAGTGATGATAATACGACTTATATGAAAGTTGGGATTCATCTTGAAGATGACGGAAAAATATCAATAAAGGACGAAAATAATACAGTTATTACTGATGAAAGTCTGATAAGAAAAATAAAAAGAAAAGAAGTATATAAGTCAGCAGTTGAAAAAGCCGTAAAAATTAGAAAAGCTGAAGTTGACAATAAAACAGCTGAATTTGTTGAAGTATATATGTCCGCGCCGGCATTAATTGAACGTAACATAGTTGAAAAAGAATTAAATAATCTTAAATTTAAAGAGTATAAAATAAAAAAATTTGATGATGACAAGCCTACAAATGAAAATTGCAAAACTGAATTACAAGCTAAAGCAAATAGGGAAATTGGAAGTATATTTTTTTGGAAAAATAAAGGTTTAAGAAAAACATATGTTGAGCAAAATTTAGAAGAGTATTATTCTGACGCAGTTAAGGAGTGGGAAACTAAAAAAAATAAGTTTGAGAAAAATGAAGAGAAACAAAAAGAAAAGAGGGATAAAGATGCTAAGACGGAGTATTTTGCAGAAAAGGAAAGGCTTGAAAACATACTGGAAAGTTCAGAGAATCACATAGAAACAACTCTAGCCGAGTTGTTTAATGAATTAAAACTGCCTGTAGAATTTTCTGTTGGATACGAGCTTAAACAAAAAGGAAAAACAGTATGTATTGATCTTGACCTGCCGGAAATTGAAGACCTGAATACTGAAAAAGCTGATATCACTGCAAGCGGCAAGCTATCTGTTAAAAAGAAAAGCAAAAAGGTTCTAAATGAAGAATATGCAAAGGGTGTTGCGGGTTTGGCTTATTTCTTTGCTGCGCATGTTTTTAATATAAGCTTTTCGATTGATAACATACTTATATCCGGCTATACACAGAGAAACAATCCTAAAAATGGGAAAGTTGAAGATCAGTACATTTATTCTATATTGTTCGAGAGGGGAAAATTTCAGGAACTAAATATTCAAAAAATTAATCCGTTGGAAAGTATGGGAATATTTAAGAATGTTTCGAATATTGATTCGTCGTTTTTGATGAAACCGATTGAACCATTCTAATAGAAGTCTTGATTAAATAAAATTTTTAATTTAAATTTGCTTCTTGTTTAGATGCTGAAATTCGGAGGTGTTTATGGAATTCAAAAGTATAAATGAGATTGTGAAACATTTTAAAATTAATAAGAAAGATAATTCAGAAATTCGCAATGAATTGAAAAAACTTCAAAAAAAATATCACCCTGATAAAAGAAAAGGTAAACATACAGATATTGTATATGAAATTAATAATGCGTTAGAATTTATTGATAGGAATAAGAATTTATCATTAACTGTTAAAAAAAATAGTTCAGATATGATTACAATGGAATTTGTTAAAAGTTTACAAAAACAAAATAGCGAACAATTAAATGAACGAAGAATAGAAAAAAGTTCTAAACAAATTAAGTCATATTATCAAGGTCCAAAAATAACACTAGGTATTATTACGGCGATATTGGTGTGGTTTTTTTTATTCCCTGAAAAAATATTGAGTCACCCTATATTCAGCAGATTGTTTTTATCTAATGATAAAAAGATATTGTCTATATTATCTATTATATATGTGATATGTACTTTATATTTAGTATTTTTTTGGGTTTTATTATTTGTTAATGAACATAAAGCAAAAGTAATTCTAGAGCAGATGATGCTTGATTCTAAACAAAATGTAATAATGAATATGTTTAAAGAATATAAAGATTTTGATGAGTTTTCTAAAGAGGAATTAACAGATTATATCTTTTTGTATTATTTCCCTGCTAGAAGATCGTTAAGATCGAATTCATATATTAGTGGTTTTCTTTTTTTAGGGACTCATTTGGATAGAACGATTATAGAAAATATTGCAGAGAATG
>DIVM01000296.1 GCA_002435835.1 Firmicutes bacterium UBA6132 | reverse complement strand
AATTTCTTATTTTAGCATTTTTAAATGCTTCTTCTTTAGCTAATTTACTTGAGTCCCTTATATTTATAGGCAAAGAATTATTGTCTATGATTCCATGTTCCATCATATTAGCCATGAACTCAACTGTATTTTCAAGTTCTCTAACATTTCCTGGCCATGGATATTCAATTAACTTTTCCATAGTATCATCATTTATACTTACAAAATTTTTACCAAACAGTTTTCTATAGTGATTTATAAAATGAAAAACTAATTCTCTTACATCTCTCTGTCGTTCTCGTAGCGAAGGTACTTGTAGTGGAATTACATTTAATCTATAATATAAATCTTCCCTAAATTTATTTTCTCGAATCATTGATTTCAAATCCTTATTAGTTGCAGCTATAATTCTAACATCTAAGCTTATAACTTGATTTGAACCAATTCTTATAACTTTTTTATCTTGAATAACTCTTAAAAGCTTTGACTGCAAATATAAAGGCATATCTCCTATTTCGTCTAAAAAAATAACCCCATTATTTGCTAATTCAAACTTACCTATTTTTCCATTTGGATCTGCACCGGTAAATGCACCTTTTACATATCCAAAAAGTTCACTTTCTAATAGGGGCTCAGGTATGGCTGCACAGTTAATTGCTACAAACCTTTTATTTCTCCTATCAGAATTTTGCCATATGGCTGAAGCTACCATTTCTTTACCGCTACCGCTTTCACCAGTTATAAGTACAGTAGAAATAGAATCAGCTACTTTTTTAATATTTTCTTTTAAACTTTTAATTTTTTCACTGTTTCCTATTATATGTTCAGTATTAACTGTATTAACAGTTGAAGTCATGGCATATATATTTGATTGCACTTTTTTTAAATCCTTAAATAATATAACTTGTTTATATAAAGGATTTTCTGGAATATCAAAAATATCTCCTATTATTGTATTAACAGTATCTCCAATTTTAATTCTATATTCATTGCTGTTATTAACCATATCTCCAGTTGGAGTTATATGAATTTTTTCTTTATTAATAATTCTTGTTATACCTAATTGCTTTTTAGCGCTTCGGTTTATAGTATCAACATCTCCGTTATTGTCTATAATTATTGCACCTTCATCCATGTTCCTTGTAATAATCTGAAGCATGTTAAGCATAGAAGATTTACTTTTTGTTTCTTCATCTTCAAATGCTTTTATAGAAATAAAATCAGCTATTTGTTCAAGAAATTCTATATAGTTATTAATATTTTGTTCAATTACTTTTTTAGTTTCCTCATCAAAACTGCTCATACCTATAACCCCAATTATTTCATCATGTAATTTTATTGGTGTAGATATTTCAAATGTCTCTTTACATTCATCTTTTACAGAGCAATTTTTGCATCTTATATCTATTTTAGGATCATTAACAATTTGCATTTCGCCTATTTTAATTGTATGTTTATATATAGTTGATTGGTCAGAAACGTCTTCATTAATTTTTTCACTAAATATTCCAGTTCCTGCTACTCTAATTAAATTTGCATCAACTACTTCTACATCCATATTAACTATTTCAGAAATAATTTTTGCATATTTTTGTACCGTTCCTGATATATGGGATAAATTGTACATTTTTTTTCCTTATTAATTAATATTTAATATCGATAAATAGCATCTTTAATCGACATTCTTTAAATCCATTATATCATATTATTGAAAATAAAAAAGTAATTTTATTTTTTGAATATAAAAAGAAGCTTCTCAATGATTTTGAAAAGCCTCAGATTGATGAGAAAGTACTATCTTTGCAATTCATAAGGATATAATTCATCCTTCAATTCCTTATAATTATCTTTATCACAACCCGATATCATCATGTAACTACTGTTAGCAACTTTAAGCTCATCTCTTATAATACTAATTTGCCCTAAGTAGTGACATGATATAATAGGCTTACATGAAAATTTAGCAATCTGGCTTAATTTGCTTCTTAAAAATTCTTGGCAATTTTCAACCTGGGATACCTCATCAAATACTATATTTACTTTGACTCTATCTTTGTCTTCAGGATAATACCACTTTCTTTTTTGTAGAGCTCCTCATATTTTAGTCAGCCAGTAGGTAGCGTAAATATCTTTTTCTTGCTCAGTAGAAAACATAATCTCAGGCATTTTTATGCAAATTAATTGAGATTTTTGCATTTCGTTTATAAGATTAATATTATTGCTACAGTCCTTTTTAAGCATCAACTCCATGTATGTGTTTTTCTTCACTAAATCCAAGCAGCTCAACAATACGTCCATTATTCTTTCTATCCTTTTTATTAGTTGGTTTTTTAATGCTATAAACATACTTACAACCCACTTCAATAACAACATCTTGCCCTAAATCATTATTAAATACTTTAACTGTTTCAGTTGATTTAATATCCATATGATAAGCCATAAATATCCCCCATGTTTTTTTTATATTATATAAAAATATATTATGGCTGTCAAAAATAAAAAAATCCCAGGCACAAAGCCTGGGTAAATTATTTCATAGCCTCTGCCAACTTCAATAACAACGCATCACTGTATTTGTAAAACTTCAAATACTGCATTGTGTTATCGTCCAGTCCGACTTTTTCCTGAACAATTTTTTCCGCTTCTTGTACTGTCATATCTTTCACTCCTAACATTTCAAATATTATCTTCGCCTGTTCTTTAGCAATCTTCATCAAATTCGCATCCACTTTCAAGAATGCCTCATCTTGCGCATTATCATGAAATCCAGATTCAATCAATAGAATGTGCTTGCAGTCCGTTGCTGCAGCTCCACGAATTACACCGTAATAGTTATAAATTTTTCCGCCTTCTGTATATACCCTTGTCTTAGATCCTCTACTGCTGTTACCCATTACAGTAGCAACATTATTAGCAAGCTTCTCTGCAAATTCTTTGTCCTGCAGCTTAGAGTAGTCATAAAATACTTCTACGCCTCGTGACTTGCTATCATTAGCATTTGTATGCTCACTAATAAATAAATCATACCCTTTAGCCTTTTGTCCTCTTGCATACGGTTCTGGGTCCTGCTCCCATGTGCGTGTAAAATCCGCTTGTACACCTTTAGCTTCTAAAATCTCTTTAAGATAATTAGATATTTTCCAAACACCTTCATATTCATAATACCCAGTTAGTCCTTTATTTGTATTGCCTGGAGCATGTCCAGGATCAATTAATGTTTTCATTCTTACACCCCATTTTCAGTAGTACTTTATTATATTTATTTATTTAAAAGTTGTCCCTTCTTTAATCAATATATTTGAAATATTTTTATTCTTCCTCACCGCCTATGATTGCATCTCCAGCACCATCTATTTTATCCTTTGCAATACCTAAAATTTTTATTAAAAATGCCGGCAAAACTCTACCCCTGCATGTTGCAAATTTTCAGCATTTGAAATAATTTCTCTTATAAGTATCCATGCCATAACAAGAGCAGTAACCATTATTTTGCTTACTATATTTATACCAATTACATCTGCTAAAATAAGCAATGATTTGTCTAACATTAAGGCTAATATAATTAGCATACACATACCTAATTTTTTATATATACCTTTTATAACTAATTTACTTTCAACCTTTTCATCAGTTCTTGCTTTTTCTACATACATTCTTGTTATCAAGTCTGCAAACATAAATCCAAGAGTAATAATAAGTAAAGGTGTAAAAGCTCCAAATATATTTGAAATAAAAGCATAAATAACAGCCAGTCCACCTACTGTTGCAACTTTTATTTCGTTAACTTTATCTCCCATTACATTCTCCCTTCAATATCAAATTATAATTATAATAAGCAAAGCCCATATAGGCTTTGCTCCAGTTAATAATTTTTCTAAATATTCGTTCATTCCTCACCCTGTTTATATTATTTGTGCAAATCTTCGTTTTTTAGCAACTGTTCCACCAGCAAGCATTGTTATTTTAACTTCGCCATTCCCTGTGCGAACTCCACTCGTAGTTTATGCATTAGAAAGTGTTCCGTAAAATGACGAGCCACCTCCACCGCTCGCATAACGACCATATCCACCGCCATTCCAGCCTCCAGCATAAGTACCATTAGCATAACCGCCGTTTGTTCCTTTACCACCTACATATATATTTAATGTTGTGCTTACAAGTAATTCAAGTTCCCCAACAACATAACCACCTAAATTACTGTTATTTCCACCTTGTCAGCCCCAGCATTCTATTTTGTATGTTCCAGGCTCTAATACGGTAATTTGAATGCCATCTGCTCCAAGTTTCATCAGTGGATTTAATTCCATAGCAGATTTGCCGAATATTTGCATTGATAAAGCGTCTCTTTCAGTTTCATTTCCTATATCATTGAGGCGTTTAAAGCTTCGCCAATTACAACCTTACTGTCTCTTAACTCTCCAGTAACACTGTCCCTTACATCTACAACAATTCCTGTCTACAACATTCTACATCAGAATACACCGCCCCAAGCCCTATGCAGTCTAATTTATATCTGCATCATCACAATAAAAAAAGCAACAGAAATTAATCCGCTGCTTTAGCTATACTAAAAATTACCTTATTCTTTTGTAGTTACATTACCTCTTAATTTATTAACTATATACAATAATACACAAGACCCAATTATAGCAACTATTACGCTCCATATATTAAAACCAGTAACACCGGATGCTCCTATTAGATTAAATATAAATCCTCCAATAAAAGCTCCTACAATGCCAACTGTAATATTTGCAAAAGCGCCCATCTCTGAGTCTTTACCCATAAACTTACTTGCTATCCATCCTGAAAGTGCTCCTAAAACCACCCATGCAATATATCCCATGATTTCACCTCCTTATTTTAGACAAACAATTTATTTAAAAGTATGCCCAATATATTATTATATTATTAAGAAAATCATACACAGGGAACCACGTTATATTTTTGTTGTATTAAAAAAAGAACCCTGTTAAGAGTTCTATGTTACCATTTTTCCATATCCCATTCTATTCTTCTAACACTGTCTTCAATATTACTAACTTCACTTTCTAAACCTCTTATATCATCCCTTAATTGATATACATCACTATCTATTCCTTCAACCTTAGATTCCAGCCAAGAAACAGTGTCATCAACATCAGAAATATCAGAAATAATTTCTTCTAACTTTTCAAGTCTTTTTAATATTTCTTCTATTTGATCCATCTTTTTAAAAAAATCATCACTCATTAAGATTGTCCCCCTCTATATACTTTTATACATTATATTATTTATAATAGATTTTAATTCGTATATAGTGAGTAGAACCACCAGTAATTTTCTACTTTAAAAAAAGAACCCTATTTAAGAGTTCTTTAATCAATATTCAAAATACTTTTTATACTTAAGACATTATCATTTATGTCGCTTATTTTTGCTTTAATTTCTTCTACACTTAAATTATCTAAGTCTATGTCCCGGTTGGATTGCTGTATTTCATTTAATTTCTTTAAAACTTCTTCCAGCAATTCCTACAATTTTTTCTTTGATTATACTATAGAAAACATTACCACGCAATAATTATTTAATCTGTTTAATACTTTTATATAATAAAAAAGAACCCTTTAGGAGTTCTCTATATTACATTACTATTTACTTTATTCCAATCAGTTGGTTTAGATTTTCCTATTGAAGTATTACAAGCATTACAATCATATTTTGTTCCACTATGAAAATGCATCCTAATTAACTTTTTATCTTTGTCCCAACATGTGCTACAATATGGTCCTTCTTCGTTTAGATAATATGCATTGCTCTTAAAAATTAGTTTTTCTTCTATATTTTTTACTTTTCTATAATCCTCTATCTCTTCTCTAAGTTGTTTATTTTCTTCAGTTAATTCTAATGTTTCTCTGCTTAGATCGATTAATTTTGCATAAAGCTCAATATTTTTTCTTCTTCCATTTCTTCAGCATCTTTGTTAATAAAACTATTACCGCTTGAAAATGAAGTAATGCTTTTACTTTTCTGTTTCAATCCGTGAGACCTTACCTCCTTAATCTGCAGTCTTTTTTCCTTAACGGCATCATAAAAGAAGATCCTTCCGAGTATGCAGTGCTGCGGAAGAAACAAAAGACAGTTGAGGAATTGGAAACCGAACACCCAATCCGAAATTTTTTGAATTAAAAGAACTAAATGCTTTTCTAAAAGCTGCAAAAAAAGATGATGATAAACAAGTACACACAATATTTATGACTTTAGCCTACACAGGAATACGAGTTGGTGAACTTTGCGCCCTGAAGTGGAAAGATATAGATTTCAACAAAAAAGAAATTTCTATTTATAAAACTTATTATAACCCAACCAATAAAAGACTTCGCCATACTCATGCTTCATTATTAGCACAAGCTGGAGTAAGTCTTGAAGAAATAATGGAGCGCCTGGGACACAAAGATGATTCTATCACAAGAGAAATTTATTTGCATGTCACCCAGGATATGAAGAAAGAAGCATCATCAAAATTTATGAATTTATTAAAAACAGCAAAATAAAACCGGGACTATTAATCCCGGCTATTTTTTTGTTGTCGTTGATGGCAACAAATTGGCAACAAGTCGATTTTAACACTTCAAAAACCCATTGAAATCAACGTATTTTTGAATTTATTACATCATTCCGCCCATTCCACCGCCCATAGGCATTTGAGGAGCTGGGTTATCTTCTTTCTTTTCGGTAATTACACATTCGGTAGTCAGGAACATGCCTGCAATAGAAGCTGCATTTTCCAATGCCACACGACACACTTTAGCAGGATCGACAACGCCGGCTGCCAGGAATTTTTCATAAGTATCGGTTTGTGCATTGTATCCGAAGTCATCTTTACCTTCTATCACTTTCTGAACTACCACAGCACCTTCTTTACCTGCATTCGCTACAATCTGGCGCAGCGGTTCTTCAATGGCACGTTTGATAATCTCGATACCGGTACGTTCATCATCGTTGCTTGCTTTCAAACCATCCAACGTTCCGATAGCGCGGATATAAGCCACGCCACCACCCGGTACAATTCCTTCT
>DIVM01000300.1 GCA_002435835.1 Firmicutes bacterium UBA6132 | reverse complement strand
ACTTTGTTTAATAATTTACCTATGAAAATAGCTACTACACCTGCTTCTCCTTGTGGATTCTGGCGATCACCATATACATTCGGAAATCTTAAGCTCGTAAAATTAAGTCCGTATAATTTGTTGTATAAGTTCAAGAAAAGCTCAACTGAATATTTACTAATACCATAATGGCATTCAGGGATAATTCTATAATTTTCATTAACAGGTATGTCTTCAAAAGGTACTTCTCCATAAAGAGCACCTCCAGTGTTAGAATAGATAAATTTTTTAACTCCTGTTTTAGTAGAATTTTCAAGTAAGTTCAAGGCTCCCAATATGTTTATTGAAGCATCTTTTAATGGTTCTGTTATTGATAAACGCACATCAATTTGAGCTGCAAAATGGAAGACATAATCAAATTTTTCATTTTGAAATATTTCCTTTATTGCATTCTCATCTCTAATGTCGTTATTGTAAAAAAATGCATTATTATTAATATTCTTTTCAAAACCAGTAGATAGATTGTCAATGATAAAGACCTGGAAATTTTCTTCGATTAGCCTATCAACAAGATTCGATCCAATAAAACCAGCTCCACCAGTAACCAAAGCTTTCATTATGTCTCCTTTTTTAATTCTTACTTAATAGAACTATTATACTAATTAAAAGATAATCTTATATAATTAAAAATTATGAACATTTACTTTTTAATATTTATTATTTTATTTGATGTCAAGCATTANNCAGTATTGTTTGTTGCAATTATTTTTGGTTATTTTGGATTTAAAATTCATAAAGAGCTTATGGATTTGGGATTAATTCTTTTTGTATATGCTGTTGGACTATCCGTAGGACCAGGTTTCTTTAAAATGTTTAAAAAACAGGGAATTGTTTTTTCTATTATTGGAATAATTACTACAAGTTTCGCTGTATTACTGACCTTTTATCTTTCAAAAATAATGCATATACCAGGAATTGTTGCTACTGGTATTTATACTGGAGCATTAACGAATACTCCTGCCCTTGCAGGAACTATTGATGTTTTAAATAGAATTAATCCAGAACAGATCGCAAATGTTTCTGCTGGTTATGGTATAGCTTATCCGTTTAGTATGATAAGCGTTGTTCTCTTAATACAATTTTTACCAAAAATACTTGGGAAAAATTTAAAGAATGAGGAGAAACTATTAATTGAACAGGAGCAAAGAAATTATCAGAAATTATTTGTTAAGAAGTTTATTATTAAAAATCCTGATATTGCCGGAAAATCAATAAAAGAGATCAACCCTAATAGAAGTTATTTTATAAATATTTCTAGAATTAAAAGAAATAACCAAATACTTATCGCACATCCCGAACTACTTCTTCAGATGAATGATGTCGTAATGATGGTTGGCTCAGCATCTGAGTTAGAGAAGGTTAAAAATATTTTTGGAGAAGAAACAATAGAACCTATGGATCTAAATACAGAAATTAAGAGTATAGAAATACAGGTTACAGAAAAGGATTATCTCGGTAAAAAATTAAAAGATCTCAATTTGCTGGAAAAATTCTCAGTCGTTATTACAAGAATAAAAAGAAATGATATAGAAATTATTCCTACAGGAAATTTATCACTTGAATTAAGAGATACATTAAGAGTTGTTGGAATAAGTGAAAATGTTAATAATCTATCAAAAGAATTGCAGGGTAATATTAAAAAACTTGAAGAAACTAATATGCTTCCTTTTCTTATTGGTCTTAGTCTTGGATTACTAATAGGAATAATTCCCATTAAACTCCCGAATGGAATTCAAATTAAAATAGGTTTAGCAGGAGGAGCATTTATTATCAGTATCTTAATGGGATATTGTGGTAAAATCGGAAAAATGTATATTTATGTTCCAAATTCAGTAAGAAACTTTTCCCGTGAGTTTGGATTAATAATGTTCTTAGCAGGAACCGGAACGATAGCTGGTTCAAATATTATTAAGATACTACAACAAAATGGTATTATACTTTTCCTTTTTGGAATAATAATTACCACAAGCACTATTGTTATAGCAATATTAATGATGACTTTAATATTTAAAATGAATTTACTTTCAATTATGGGAGCATTAAGTGCTCTAATGACAAATCCCCCAGCTTTAGCTGTAGCAAATGAGAAAACGAGTACAAATCAAGTTAACCTTTCATATGCCAGTCTTTATCCTATTGCATTAATTTTGAAAATAATAACAGCTCAGATATTATTGATGGTTCTTTTAAGATAAAGAATTATCTTAAAAAGTTAATACCTTATCTGCCCATTCAACGATATTTAAACAATCTTTCATTGTTGATAAAGGACATACATCTGATTCAGATAGATTTCTGGATTTTAAACATGTACCACATGCAAATATTTCTCCACCACACTCATGAAATAATTTAATCTGTTCAGAGGTATTATATTTAATATCGATTATAGTTTCACACTCAACTGCTTCTCCCATCAAGAATACTTTTGCATGATGTCCTGCTTTTATTGCAGTTACTGCAAAACGAAATGCATTCCAGGCTTTTTCAGGTTCTTTTGTTTCTAAAATAAGTCCGATTTTCATTGATGACCTCCAAAAAAGTATGACTTATAAATTATTATAATTTTTATAAATGTGTTGTAAAGAAACAAAAAAATGGGAGAGAATATTTTATACATCCTCTCCCCTGGACCT
>DIVM01000061.1 GCA_002435835.1 Firmicutes bacterium UBA6132 | reverse complement strand
TTCCTGTATCTGTTACAAAACTTTTTAAAGGTAACATTTTTTCAACTCCACCCTCTGACCAATCAATATATACAGTTACATCTGCAATATTTGCTCAATAGTTTCTAAATACATTCTAGTTTTAGTAATGGTCTTATTTTTAGCATATTCTGTATACATAGCATTGAATTTTGCTACATCACCTTTTGCTGCATTTATCCTTGATTCCCTATAGGACTCTGCATCTCTTATTAATTTATCTGCTTCACTTTCAGCAGCTGGAAGTGTTTTATTTTTATAAGCTAATGCTTCATTTATTCTTGTTTCCTTTTCTTGCTTCGCAGTTTCTACATTTTTAAACGCTGCTATTACTGCGCTTGTTGGTGGCTCACTATCTTGAATTTTCACATCTAATACTTGCACACCTAAATCATAACCTGATAATTTATTAACCATCTTTTCTTTAATTTCTGCTTGTATAAGCGATTTTTCAGTTGTCAATACTCCATCAACATCTTTAGATCCAATTATACTTCTTGCAGAAGATTGAGCAATCATTTTTAGAATTTGAGAAGGTTCATCCGAATTATATAAAAATTTCACAGGGTCCGATATTTTCCATTCAATAAAAAAGTCAATATTAACTATATTAAAATCTCCTGTAATCATTTTTGACTCATCTAATACTGAAGATGTTTTACTATTTCCTTTATCATCACTTGAATTGGAATACCCTATTTGCATTTTTTGAGTTCTATTTACTTCTACCTTTTTAATATTTTGTATTGGATATGGCAACTTAAAATGCAATCCTGCAGTTTCAACACTTGTAACCTTTCCCAATGTTGTAACTACTGCTTGTTCAGTTTCTTCAACAGTATACTGGCATGATAATATAACAGATATTATGATAATTAATGCTGGAATGTAAAGTAAGAATTTAAGTTTTCCATTGTTTTTCGGTACTTTTTCTTTTAAATCATCAAAATTAATAACATTAGGTTTTTTCATTAAATCCATTAATTTGTTTAATAATTCCTTATAATCCATATTACCTCCGCGAATCGTTTTCTTGAATTCATTATAAAATGCAAATTTTAATTCCACTATTTTATTATATCACTAAAGTACAACTATTTCCAAGTTTATATTAATTAATATTAAATTATAACCCCATGTCTTATTTGAATAGATTAAATACTAAGCTTAGATTATTGTTATCCTGAGCATAGCGAAGGATCTATAATTTACAAAATTTATAAAAACTTTGTATTTTTATAATATTTTATATTTCAACATTTTTCGATATATGTTATAATATAGTAATAATTACTTTTTTTAACAGGAGGTTTCATGTTATTTGTTACAATTAAACATTTAAAACCAGGCATGATTTTGGCCAAAGATATTATATTATACAATAATAATGAATATAGCAGATTGTTACTTTCTAAAGGGCAATCATTAAATGATAAATACATAAATAAAATAATATATCATGAAATCACTGGAGCTTATATAGAAAACGATGCCTTTACTGATATAATTGCAGAACCACCTATAAATAAAGTTTTAGAATCTAAATCCATAACAAAAATAAAAGAAGTTTTTTCAAGAGTGAAAGATAGTAGAAAAAAATTGAATATTGTAGCAGTTAAAGAAATTGCAAGTGTCGTTGATGAATTAATAATTGAAATTTTAAACAATAAGGAATTAACAAACAATTTGATAGAATTAAAAAATTATGATGATTATACATATCAACATTGCTTTAATGTAGCCGTTTTAAGTATTTCTACAGGAATTTCATTGGGTTTAAATGGGTACATGCTTCATGATTTAGGTATTGCTGCTCTTTTGCATGACATAGGCAAAATGAGTATTCCATTGGAAATATTAAATAAACCTGACAAGCTCAGTGATGAAGAATTTGAGGTAATGAAATCCCATACTGTTAATGCTGTAAGTATTTTAGAACATGTTGTTTCCAATGATATTTTAAGAGGTATAGAAAGTCATCATGAAAAATTAAACGGCTCGGGTTACCCTTACGGCAGAAAAGGAGTCAACATTCCTTTATACGGCAAAATATTAGCAGTTTGTGACGTATATGATGCATTAACTTCTGATAGAGTATACAGAAAAACTTGTTTTCCTAATGAAGTCATAGAATATTTAATGGGATGCGCTGATACTAGTTTTGATTATGAAATAATACGAGAATTTTTAAAAAAAGTAGTAGCATATCCAGTAGGAACATTTGTAAAACTAAGCAATGAAAAAATCGCTGTTGTTGTAAAAAGTTATTCCGAAAATACTCTGCGCCCTGTGGTTAGAATAATAAATCAAGATAACACAGTGGGTGAAGATTGGGATTTACTTTATGATTTAAATTTAATTAATATTACAATTGTAGGCATGGGATACGACAGCGAAACTATTGATTATAATAAAATATTGAGCAATTAATTTAAATACTTATTATCAAATATAATATACAATTCTTATTTAACATAAAAAAAGAAGATTTCTAAATCAATATAACGGGTTCTGTTTTGAGGTGCAAAGTATAAAAATATTATACAAATTCACATAAATATTTTCACTTATAAACAGGGCTAATTATTAATAAAATCAACGTATTTCACAAGAAAAAACACAAGGTTATTAATTCAATAACCTTGTGTTTTTCATCATAGTATAAATATTAAATTTGAAACACTATTTTGATTCGCATAATATAAAAATTGTGAACTAATATTATCTTGAATTCTTATTAATATAAATATTCAACGCTTGTAATGCTTTGAATGATACAAAAATAGCCGACATATAAAACACAACTTCTAACATAACTTTAATATAACTTAAAATAATACTTAAAAAACTAAAACCCATTTTAATAATCCCCTTTTATTTAAGTTTAATATATCATTTGTTACATTTAGTTTGAAGAATGTTCATCAACAAGTATAAAGAGTATAATGCTTGTTTAATACTTATAATTACTTAATCCAATAGTTTCTACGAATGTATATTAATTAAAAATTATGAACTAAATCAAAGTAATCTAATAATTATCCATATTATAAATTATTCTACCTTCACTGACTGTATCATTATATTCAATTGTTTTGTCACCAATCCATTTAGGATTAAATTTTTTAGTTATTGACGTTGAAATTTGAATTTCTTCATTTGTTAATAAATTTTTTAAATACAAGTAAACAATAGTCTTACTATTTAAAAATTCATTATATGAATCTACATCTAAAAATTCAGGATGTGTACTATAAACAATGCATCCATTATCAGTATTTAAATCTATTTCACTTATTCCATATGCTTTATCACTATGAATAGTTTTTATAGTTAATTTTTCAACATCTATTATGTGAAAAGTTGTTAACCAAGCATGTAAACCAGTTGCAACCCAAAGCTGTTTACTGTCTTTTGTCCAATCATTTATTTTTATTTCAACACCACTATTTTCTTCTACATTACCAGAATTGTTATATAATACTTGTTCAAATACTATTTCATCATTGTTATTTAGTATTATTATTTCATTGTTGTTTTCAACGCACATGTACTCATTATTTGGACTTATATTAAATTCTAACGATTCACCTACATATATTTTTTTTTCATATTCTTCGTTATTGTTATCATATTTAATAATTTCATTTTTAAATTTACCATCAAAATCTTTATAATAATTTACATAATAATAGTTGTCTTTTGTAAGTAATTTTATTTTTTTACCCTCTAATAATAACTCTGATTCTTTATCCTTGTTATATTTCCAAAGTTTAAAATATCTATTTAACATGTCTTCTGAGTTTTCTTCAACTACCACATAGTATGTACCCTGAATTTTTCTTATATCAGACATTACTATATTCTGAATATTAGACTTACTTTTTATTTCATTTAATATTTGTGCCTTAATAAGTTCATAATCTTCTTCACCAGTCTGATTATTACCTACAACGTTTTTATTACTATTTTTACACGAACTGCATAAAATAACGACTAAAACTAATATCAGTACCAATAATAAAAATCTTGTTAATCTATTATTCACCTTTTCCTATATATAAGATGATTATTTTATTCGTTTAATACTACTTATGTGTCTTAATATATGAATATTACGAATCAACTATCATAATTATATAACAGATTTAGTTAAAATAATACCATAATTTGTAAATATCTTATTTTATTAAATTTCTGAAATGTCTATCTACAAATACAAATTACCTAAAATATATTATATCTTTATAATCATATGCTTTATTTGCAATACCTAAACATTGTGCAGGAGTAAGTTTCTTATTTCCAACCTTAGTCTTCCAACAAAAATTATAAAATGTCCTAAAAATAGTTAGCATTTGCTGTGCGTATTTAGGATTATAATTGGCATATATATAACTTTTACCATCACCTCTGGCTGTCACAATTGGTCTTTCTAATATTGAAATTTTTCTTCTGACCTCTTGAAAAAAGTTATTTATGGCTCTGCTGTTTACTTGCATTATCAGATTTGCTAATTCATCATTTGACAGATATTTTGCATAACTTATTAAATTTATCCATCTTATGCCTTCATCTTTATCTGGTAAAGGATGCATTATATGGTTGCTACCTCTGACAGGGTAATTAATACCTCTATCTGCTATATAGTCATAAAGGTTTTCTAAACAAACTTCTGAAGCTAATTTCTTTTCTCCTATCTCCCAAAGCCCGATATTTTTTAATTTGTTATCTCTTGCCCAATTTTTAAGTTCAATTCTGCTTCTAAACGCTTCTTTGCCTGATTCTTCTAATGTAAGTGTTTTTTCACATTGACATGTAAAATATAATGCATTTTCAGATTGAAATTTATCTTTAAATACTCTAAAAATGCTACTTTGTAATGTTGAATCATCGTCTGAAACAAAATTCCATTTCTTTGAATTTATAGTTCTCTTTAAAAGAAAATAGTGTGCTATCGCAGTATATTGAGGCTTTACATGACATCCTTCAACATATTTTTTCCTATTATCATATTCAGCCAATTCAGACTCATATTCAATAATACTTTGGCTATCGAATTTAGTTGGCGTTTGTGGACAATAAGAATATTTCAATCTATCATTTTTCCTCAAAAAGGGATAACTGTGGTCACAATGATAAATCTTTGTGTCGTTTTCAACCTCGTCTAAATTTACATAATAATCATAGGCAATATCTGATTGAAATACATATCCAGTTTTTAAATCTGCACTTGCTATAGCATAAGTTTGCATTTTCTTTTCTTTAACACCAATAGTTCTTTCTCCTCCATGCCCTTTTTTCCTTATATTATTTAGATTATAAATGAACATATCGGTATTTATCCAAATTTCATCAAACTCCCTATTTTTCAAGACTTCAGTTTCATATCTTTGATTAAATTCAAGACATTTTTTATATAGCCATTCTAATTTGTTATAATATGTAGCCGACCCTATTCCAAGTTTCTCACAAGTTCGTTTAACTGGTGTTCTGCTAATTATGTCCTTTGCAAACTGAATCAATATATCATTTCTTTTTTGATGATAATTAAAGCATTCATCTTGTTCAGGTAGGACATTGGTTATCTTTTTACATTCCTTACACTGGTACTTGATAGAATTTGTATTACTTTTTCCCCTTTTACAAAACTGCTCAATATCTGCAAAAGGAGTTTTATCAGTATATTTACATCCTTCTTTATGGAATCTATATTCAGGTTCATGTGGCACAACAGAATTTATTGTTATTAATCTTTTTATTTCTTCGGAAATTGACCAGTTAGAAATAGTAGATGTTTTGTTACCGAGTACCACACCACTTGTAGTATCATAAGTAATGTCATTACAATGAATCGTTGAATCTTCTGAATCATTTGCACTAACTAACTTATATCTTGACGGTTTGCTTTTTATATTTTCATACTTATGCTGTGACTGTCCATACCATTTGCAAAAAGTATTGTTGCAAAAGTTATACTGCACCTTAAGTTTTCCATCTGGCAACTCTAATATAACAGGTGTATATAAGTAACCTCTATATTTCTTTTTGAATTCAATATCTGAAAGATTAAGATATTCCTTATCTCTTTCTTCTATGACTTCTTCTGGAAACGGACTTTTGCTGGTTATTTCTATGTCTTCATATTTCGCTATCTTCTTGAGTTTCTTCAAAAATAGTCTCTCCTCCCAATATAATTTGACCATCTGACTCGATAATATCAGAAGAGTTAAGCATTAGTTCTTGAATTTTCTTTTGATACCTTCTGGTATTTAACCATTCTACAAAATTTTTATCTTCAAGTATATCAAGTATTAATTTATCAACAATTTCATTTTCATCATACTTAGTATATTTAGCATAAAGGCTGACTATTTGCTTGCTATATTTAGATATTTTCCAATCAACTTTAACAGAATTTATGTATTTAGGTTTAATGGGATTCATTGATTTTTCTCCTTAATTTAAATAATCTTGTAAAATAATATTGATATGATATAATAAATTTGTAAAATATAATTTACAAATGATGTTCGGTTAATATAAAGCAATATCAATGGTTGTACCTAATATTATAACACAAGTAATATAAATTTCAAACAAAATCGCATTCAAATTCACATATAAAATCACATGTAAATTCGCACTGTTAATAAATTTATTAACAGTGATTTTAGTTATGCGAAACTTTGTGTGAATTTATAAAAATAATTAAATTTAAAAGCATAAATTGCTTGTTATTATAAAAAAAAATGACTGTGTGAAAAACAGTCATTTTTTTTTATGATAAAATGTTAAATTTTGGTCGAAATGCACCTCAAAACAGAACCCGTTATAAATCAATAGGTATCTTCTTTTTTTATATTTTATGTTATCCATAAATCATATTATTTCCCTAACATTTTATTAACTATAAAATTTATAAGTTTCGGAGTATTTTCAAAGAGATCTTTTTTAAAAACTCTCTCAGTGTATTTATGCAAATCCTTACCCCAAGGTCCTACATTTAAAACTGGCATGGATTGTTCTTTTATACTATCTAGTGGAATATAATACATATCGCCCCAGAAAAGCATATTGTTGCTGATATAATCAATATTCTCTTTATCAGCTGTAAACATACCATAGCTTAAGTCAGATATTCCAGTGAAATAATTTTGTGTGTAAATTCCGTTCCCTATTTCAGCTTTAGAATACTTATCCAATTCAGATATAAGCTCATTAATCTCTTCTGCATTATCAAGCATAGAATTATTTGTGCTTGGATAGTAAGGCGGTGCTAATGCAATTACGACAATTGGAGACAAATCACTATAATATTCAAGAGTTTTTTCCATCAACATATAAGCGCCATCAATTCTTGATATTTCATTTGAGTTGATTTTTTCTTCTATATGTTTTTGAAATTCTGCTATTTCATTTATAAATGATTGACCTTTTTCTGCAACAATTTCTTTATAAATTTCGCCATAATATTTTACATTTGGCTTCCATTCCATATTACCATAGTCCAAATTAGTCATACTTCGGTATTTTTCATAGCTTAATTCCATATCTGATATTACTTCTTTAAAGGCTACTTCACTAATTTTTTTTAACTGTTCTAAAATATCCTTTGGAGATCTTGTAAGAGATAAAATGGACATATATCCACCTGCTAACAGAGGTAATGATACATCGTATATATCTTTTCTATCCTTAAAGTATAGCCATGCTGGTGGAGGAGTAACAGTATTTCCACCCTTTTCAATAAAGTCTGGATTTAATTCAGTTTTTCTCACTATTGCTGATAATAAATTTATTGGATTAAAACCCTTGTAAATTTGTCCAACATGTGCGAGTTTACCACGCACCAGGAATATAGGCATAATTTTACCTACAGAACCATCATATATAGTTATTTCATTTTCAACAATTCTTTCATGTGGCTCAACATTTAAAAGCAAAACATATTCCAAATTATATTTTTCTCTTAAATCTTTTAATAAATTAGTCGCTGATCGCATGCCTGCAGATAAGTTTTCTTCATCAGGTACTCCAAGCAAAAGGATATTCCCATTAAAATTTTCTTTTTCAGAGTATTCCTCAAACATAGAAAGTTCAATGGAGCCTCCACCTTTCATATCGGACGCACCCCTACCAAATAACCATTCTCCAGAATGCAAATCCCTTTTTGTTGCTTCGTCCAATTCAATATTTTCTTCTTTATATAATTTTTCTAATTCATATGGTTTATAAGCATATTCCTTATATTTCCCGTAATCATCTACATCCACAATATCTGTATGATGAATCATAACTATAGTTTTATTGCCCTCTCCTTTTAATAATGCCCAAGGTGATTTTCTCTGCAAATAGTCATTTTCAATATCATGAAATCCGCAATACTCTGAATTTTCTTTCAAATAAGGCACCGATTCAAACCAATTTTTAAAGAAGACCTCATTATTTCTC
Organism: Firmicutes bacterium UBA6132; assembly: GCA_002435835.1. Next base: position 25,186 of record DIVM01000061.1, on the reverse strand, counting down.
TCTAATTCTGTTCCAGTATGTGTTATTGCTTTTAAATAATTTAATAAATTTTTTTCAATTCTTTCAGATAATTTCATGATGATCTCCTAATATAATGTACATTAATTTATTCAAATCGTTAAAGATTTAATGATAACATGTAATAATTCTTATTACAGCTGTCATTAAATCAATTACATATTCATTATTATTTACTATTTTTTATTTGTTCCACAAAACTATGTTCTGTTAATTCCGAAAGTTTTTCAATTCTCTCATTAACTAAACTTCTGAAGCAATTAGGAATATGGTCTCTATGTGCTCTGTGAATTGAAACACATTCCATGCATTTTCCATGAAATTTACATGGTTCATTGCAACTGCAATGGTCTTCTTTTCCTACACTTTCTCTTAATTCTGCTACAAATTCATCTTGAAGTTTTTTATAAAGCAAATGTTCTCCTCTGCGATATGCCTCTAAAGCTTCTTTTTCTTTTGTATTACCGTCAATAATCATTATACATCCCCCTTATAGCTAATTTTTATTATTCATTATGTCTTTATTTTTTTAGTTTTTCTTGTAGTTTTGCTAATTCTTCAGGATAAATTTCCTTTGTTATTTTATGCCATAAAGGAGATTATTAATTCCGCATCTCTCAGGAATAAAAACCGGATCCAGTCCCATTTTCTTTTGTTCTTCATAATCCTTTAATGTTGCAAATCCATATTTTCCAAGTACGAGAATTGACAAAATATTTATCCATGCAATCATACCTACACCAATATCAGCTAAATTCCAAGCAAATTCTGAAGTTTTAACAGAAGCAATCACAACCATTATAATCTGAACTACTCTAACTATGTTGCTTATAGTGCCAAGGTTTTTACTGTTCTTGAAAAGAAATGCAACGTTTGACATTGCGTAATAACCAAATGATAATAATGTAGTAAATGCGAAGAAGAAAACAGCTATTGCAATAAAAGGTGCTCCAATTCCTGGTAGCATTGTATCAATTGAAAATTGTGTAAAACCAACACCTGGCTGAATATTAGGAAGATTTTCAACTATGAAACCACCATTTCCATCTGCTACATTGTACATTCCAGTAGAAAGTATCATTATTGCAGTTGCAGTACAAACAAACAATGTATCTATATACACTGAAAATGCCTGAACAAGACCTTGTTTAGCAGGATGAGAAACTTCAGCTGCACCTGCTGCAATAGCACCCGTACCTTGACCTGCTTCATTAGAATATAATCCTCTTTTGATTCCCCATAAAACTGCACTTCCGAATATTCCTCCAAAAGTTGCATTCATATTAAATGCTGATGAAAAAATTAATGCAAACATTGCTGGGATTTTTGTGAAATTAACTGCTAATATAGCAAGTGCAATTATAATATATGCGCCTGCCATAATAGGAACGACTATTTCAGCAAACTTACCAATTCTTTTAACTCCACCAAAAAGCACAACTGCAAAAAGTGCAGCTACAGCTATACCTGTGTATAGAGGAGCAATGCCAAATGCATTTTTAAATGAATCTGCTATGCTAAAAGCTTGAACTCCAGGTCCTGTAAAACCACATGCAATTATAACTGCAACAGTAAAAATTGTTGCAACAAGTTTGCTTTTTAATCCCTTTTCTATATAAAAAGCCGGTCCACCGCGATATTCACCACCAATATCTTCTTTCCAAACTTGAGCAAGTGCTGACTCCACATAAGCAGATCCTGCACCTAANNTAGCCACACCAGCAATATTTCCTATTCCAACACGGCCACCCAATGCCATGGCAAACGCTTGATAAGAAGATACACCACTCTTGGAATTTTTACCTCCAAGTAGCTGACTCACCATATCTTTAATTAATCTTACCTGAGGAAATGCCATTCTTACTGAAAAGTATACACCTGCTGCCATTAAAACATAAATTAATGATTTGCTCCATAAAAAAGCACTTATCTGACCTGTTAATTGCGTAATGTTCATTTTAATCCTCCATAGTTAAATATTCTATTTTAGTACACCTTATTATATGCAAATTGTATGCCAAATAAAAAATCAGCATAAAAAGGTTATTTTTATGCTGTCTTTTAAAAATATTTTTATAGCTTTAAAAATATTTTTAAACATTAATAAAGATTTTTTTAAAATACAATTTTAACGCAAATTATACTTTGCAATTTTATAATTTAAGCTCTGAGGGGTAATTGTTAGTTTATTCGCTGCTTCCGTTAGACTGTTAGTGCTTTTAATTGCTTGCTGTATCAATTCTTTTTCATATTTATCAACAGCATTTTGTAAGTTAATAGTATCATTAAAATTGTCATCCGAATCATCATAGGATATTGAACTTTTGTATTCAATGGATCTTGTAAGTTCCTGAACATCCTTTAAAAGAATTTCATCTCCTCCTGCATGATTGAACGCACTTTCTATTATATTCTTCATTTCTCTTACATTACCAGGCCAATTCCAACTATCGAATATACTTTTTACCATTTCACTTAATCCTCTGATTTTTCTATTCATCTGATTATTATATTTCTGTATAAAGTAATTAGCGAGTAGCTGAATATCATCTTTACGTTGCCTTAGTGGGGGTATATATATTTTAACAATACTGATTCTGTAATATAAATCTTCTCTTAAACGTTTAGAATTAAGTAAGTCTTCAAGTTTTTCATTTGTAGCACATATGAAACGCACATCAAAAGGAATGTCTTTATGTCCACCTATATGACGAACTTTTTTGTCTTCTAACACTTTCAACAATTTAACTTGCATGGAAATGTCCATTGAATTGATTTCATCCAAAAACAATGTTCCTCCATCAGCAAATTCAAATAATCCCTTTTGAGTTTGTGCACCAGTATAACTACCTTTCTCAGTACCAAAAAAAATACTCTCAAAAAGATTGCTCGGAATTGCTGCACAATTTTGTGAAACAAATGGTTTATCTTTACGTTTGCTGCTTGTATGTATGGACTGAGCTACCAATTCTTTCCCTGTTCCTGTTTCACCATAAATGAGTACCGTAGAATTAGAGTCAGCAACCATTTTAATTTGATCTTTTAACATAATCATATTATTATTGTTTGTTATAATATCACTAAGCTGATACAGACCCTTTGTTTCAACTTCAGTTGATGTGCTATCTACTACTTTGAGGAACCTTGCGTAATCAACAACTCCAATTAATTCTCCTTTTTCAAATATTGGCATAGAAGTACTAATTAATGTAACCTGTTGATTTTCGCTATTTGTTAAAATCTGCTTTTCATTAACAATTGACTTACCAGTTTTCAAAGTTCGCATTATTGTACTGGTTTCTTCGGTCAAACTTGGATATACTTCCAAAATGTGTTTTCCAAATAAAAGTGCAGGAAGATGTGTATAGTATTGACAAGCACTATATTCTACTATACCATTTTTATTACAAATTACTATTTCGGTATTATCCCCACTCATGTCAATAATTTTTTGAACCTGACTTAAAATTTCAAGCATTAACTTTCCTCTTTCCTATTTTCAGAAGTTATTTAATAAAATATATTAGCGTTTTTTTAAGTATCTTTATATTATTATTATATCAAGAGTTGTAAATTATATTGAAAAAATATTTGTTCTAAACTTATTATAGCATAATTTTGGTTAGAGTAAATAGGTTGATTTATGATGTAAGAAAAAACAACTCGTTTAATAAATATTCTAATTCTTTAAAACATAAAAAAAGATGGTCCACTGCATAATTGCTGCGAAGCCACCTTTTGTGTGATAAAATTTTATTACTATTCTATTTCTTTAATTCCCAACCAAAATATTTCGGACCATATTCTTTCATCTGATCTTCAGCAGCTTGGAAAATTTCTAAATATCCTTGCCAATCAGTGATTTGAACGTCAATTCCTTGTTCAGCTAATTTTGCTTTAAGTTCATCACTCTCAAGCACTTTTGTCAAAGCTTCACGCATTTTTGTCAGTACCTCTTCAGGAACACCGGCTTTAGTTACAATACCACGAGAACTGTCAGCTACTATTTCAACACCAACTTCTTCATAAACAGTTGGAACATCAGGTAATTGTGCTACACGCTCTTTAGAAGCAACAGCTATAACTTTTAATTGTCCTGCCTTAATTGCATTACCAACCTCACTTACATTTGCCACACTAATATCAGCATGACCGCCATACAAGCTTGTTAATGATTCTGAACTTCCTGTAGTTGCAAGATGAACAAACTGACCGCCATCAAGAGAATCAAGCTGAGCTATGAACACGCCGTCATCACCTGCACCGGATGTACCTGCAACTGAAATTTCAGTTGTTTTGCTGAATTCATATAATTCTTTGAAATTCGTAAAACGCTTTTCATCAGGACGAATACAAACTACTACGTAGTCACGTGCAAAGTTAACAAGAGGAGCAAAGTCTTTGAAAGTATTATCACGCTGTGTCTCTGGATTTATATAGTTTGCAACCAAACCTGGGAGCGATACATTACAGATAGTGTAACCATCTGCTTCTGCTGAAAGCACCATATTATAACCTATCCAACCACCAGCACCGTCAGTGTTTGTAATTGTTACAGGCACGCCAAGTTCTTTTTCGAGTTCTGGAGCAATTAAACGAGCACATATGTCGTTTGCACCACCTGGTTTCCAAGGAACAACCCAAGTAATTGGTTCTTTTGGATATGATGAACTATCTCCTGCATTTGCTGTTGGCTCAGCGCTACCGGATGTATTTCCGGCAGTGTTGCTGTCAGAAGCGCAACCTACTAAAGAGAACATCATGGAAATTGCAAGGCTTGAAATTAATGCTAAACTTTTAAATTTTTTCATATTTTCCTCCTATTATTTTGGGTTTACGAATTATATATCGCATACCATATTTTTATCGGGAAAGTATTATCAACTTTCCCGTTTTCCTTATTGCTTAATTGATACCACCCGAAGTTCAATGAAATATTTATAGACAAAAACTTTTATCCATATTTTCATTATTTTGTTTAGTTAAATATTCGCTATTTACTAAATCACTGTTAGGTATCGGCTCATCATTATCCATTCTAATAATATTGTCCACTACATGTGAAACCATAATACTGTTCATATCAACTGTATTTCCTCCAACATGTGGAGTAATAATAATATTATCAAGAGTTAACAGAGGATTGCCCGGTGAAGGAGGCTCTTGTTCTAAAGTATCAAGTCCAGCACCAAGAATCCAATTATTTTTTAGCGCTTGATACAAATCGTTTTCATTTATTATACTGCCCCGTGCTGTGTTAATTAAAATTGCACTTGGTTTCATCTGCGACAAATAGTCCTTGTTAATCATACCTTTTGTTGCAGGTGTTGATGGTAAATGAAGACTTATTATATCTGATTGTTTCAATAGCTCTTCAATTTCTGCATATTTAATATTGAGCTCCTTTTCACGTTCAGGTGTCATACGATAAGCATCATAGTAAATAACATTTGCTCCTAATGATTGTACTTTTTTAGCTACTAAGCGCCCTATGTTTCCGCAGCCTATTAACCCAACAGTTTTATCATTGATTTCGTAAGTTTTATCTATATACACTTGTCTTTCCCATATACCAGAAACAACAGAATTATTCAAAGGAATAATATGTCTGTAGAGTGACAACATTAATGCAATTGCCAATTCGGAAACTGCATTGGAATTTACACCGTTTGTTATAGCTACTGATATTCCAAGCTCCCCTGCTTTTTTAATATCCACACCGTCATAACCGGAACCCCAACGCTGAATTAGCTTAAGTTTTCCTGCCAACGGTTCTAATATATCAGCATACATTTTAGGCCCGCGAAGTATTACGTAATCTGCTTCACATAATTTATCAAAACTCTGGTTATTGGGGATGTGTATGCAATGAAATTTGGGGGATAGCTTAATTCTAAGCTCATCCACAACTGATGAACTGTATTCGCCAACAATGGCAACAGTTTTCAAAAGCATCACCTTCTTATACATAATTTATATTCTAAGCCGTACATACTGATTTTGAATTTATAATATCAAGTATTTCCTTCCATCCATTCGGTTTATGCTGAACAAATTTTTCAGCAAAATCATATGGCTCCAGCATAGAATGGCGATTTTTAGCCGATAAAGTCATATCGTAGCAAAGTCCAGACTCATCAAGCATTTTGATTGAACCATCAAGTTCAGCTGCTCTTCTGTGTGCATGAATTGCAGTACCTGTAACAAGTCTGTTAAGGTGGTCTTCAAATTTAATGTTGTCAAGTGATTCGGATACCGAATGAATGACTTGCTCTGAAACACCATTAGCTTCAGCGCCTTCTAACATTTCTATCATAAGTGCTGCTATACCTTTCATAAAAACACTTCTAAGTAGCTTTATAGCAGATGCGTCTCCAGGATTTTCTCCTACTACTTCGATTTTCATTCCATATGGTGTAAGAGCATTATAGAATGCTTTAGCTCCATTACCGCTTGCCACTATTGGAACTTTATGTTTGCTAAGAGGCAGTGAGCCGAGCATGGCACTGTCAGAAAATAATACGCCTTTATTTTTTAATAATTTCCATACCTGTCTTTTAGTTTCTGGTGTTGATGCACCCACATCTGCATAAATCTGGCCTGGACGCATAACTCCAATCACAGAACGGCATGCATCGATAGTAAAGCTTGAAGGAACTGATACTATAACAATTTCAGCCTCTTTAGCCACATCTTCGGCTTGAGGCAGTAAAGCTACGTCAGCTTCTTTGGCACGAGTTTTAATTAGCTCGTTCATTGGCAGTTTATCAGCCATTGCATCATATGCAATTATGCCGGTAACACCTTCAGATTTTAAGCCAATGCTGATATTGTAAGCAGCTTCACCAAAGCCTATAAATCCTAATTTAATCATTTTTTATGGTTACCTCCTATAATATTGATGTATATATATTTAGTTTATGCTTCTGATTCTTCTCCGCCCAATGTTTCTTTGATTTTATGTTTTTGAAAAACACCCATAAATAAAGTCAAGAAAATTACTATTATCAAAACTATGCAAATAGGGCGTTGGAAAATTCTTAACATATCCCCTTGGAACATTGTCATTGATTGGTCAATAGCCATTTCTAAGTTATCACCAAGAATAAATGTCAATATAAGCGGAACCATTGGGAAACCAACCATCTTCAAGAAATATGCCACAAAACCTGCAATTATCATTACCATAACATCAAATAGGCTGTAGTTTATGCTGTAAACGCCAAGCAAGCTCACTATGATTATGCTTGGGAATAAATATTTGTTTGGAATTTTTGTGATCTGTGCCCATACATTTGCCAGAGGAAGATTCAATACAACCAATAATAAATTTCCTATGAACATACTTGCTATAACAGGCCAAACAACTTCCGGATGATCCGGAAAAAGTGTAGGTCCTGGAGCTACACCGTGCATAATAAAGGCACCCATAAGCATTGCCATTGCCGGTGAAGTAGGAATACCAAGAGTGAACATCGGTATGAGAGCGCCTCCGCAAAATGCGTTGTTTGCAGTCTCAGGTCCTGAAACACCTTCTATTACACCTGTTCCAAATTTTTCAGGATGCTTTGAAAGCTTTTTCTCTACTGAGTAACTCATAACTGTCGGAATTGATGAACCGCAGCCCGGTATCAGCCCCATAAAAAACCCTATAAAGCTTCCCCTAAAAATTGATTTCATAACTATTGGCCACTCATCTTTGCGAGGGAACATGCTTTGAATTTTGTGAACTTCTTGTTTAACATTTAAATCTTCAGCTAAATTAGCAAATATTTCAGTCATTGCAAAAGCACCCATTGAAACTGCAATGAAATCAATTCCGCTTACAAGATTAGGCACTCCAAATGAAAAACGAATTGTACCATTAAAAGGGTCCATACCTACCATTGCTATCATCAATCCCAATAAAGCTGACATCAAACCTTTAACTACAGAACGCCCCAACAAGCTTATTACAAGCGAAAGCCCCATAACGATAAGGCACAAAAACTCCGGTGGTCCAAATTTTAAAGCTTGTTTTGCCAACACCGGTCCGACAAGAATCAATCCCAAAAGTGCAATCAATCCTCCTACAAAGGAACCTATGGCAGCTACGCCCAATGCTGCGCCGGCACGTCCTTGCTTAGCCAGTGGGTGACCATCCAAACATGTGATAACTGATGCTGTTTCTCCAGGTGTGTTAATGAGCACCGATGTAATTGTACCTCCATACATAGCACCATAATAAATGCCTGAAAGCATGATGATTGATTCTGTAGGAGACATGGAAAATGTCAATGGCAGCAATAGAGCTGTTCCCGCTGTCGGACCAAGTCCTGGAAGAACACCTACCAACATGCCAAATATTACCCCCACTGCACAATAAAGCAGGTTCATTCCGCTTAATGCACTGGCAAAACCGTCAAATAAATATAAAAATGTTGATCCAATATCCATATTTCTCCCTCCTTACCATCCAAATTGATTTACAGGTATCTGTACCTGCAATACCATTTTAAATATAACAAAACAACATACTGAAACAATCGTACCTAATAGTAATGCTCTGGACCACTTGGTTCCCCTGCTGAAAAGTGCAGTTAATAAAATTATGGAAGTAACAACAAATCCTATTTTCTTAACAAAGATTAAAAAGAATATTAATCCGCCCCAGCACACAAAAAGATTAATTCTGCTTGTAATATTTGCAGGTAAAGCATCTTTCAGAGTAATTCCATTTTCTTTTAATGAATTTACAAATGCAATCAAAGATAATACAAACATCATTCCGCTGACCCAGCGTGGTATAAAACCAGGTCCCGGTGCATATTTACCGCCCCATAATTTCAGATGCATGGCAAAATAAAAATAAAATAATGAAAACAACATGAAACAAAAACAAATTACTGAATCAAGCTTAATTTTTTTCAAATATCGCACCTCCTAAAAATATTAATATGTACTATAAAGCTGGTAAAAGTTCTTTCTCGTATGGTAGACTAAATTCGCATTCAAAGGGTACACCATATTCTGTGCTAAGAGCTAAAAGTTCTGCAACTACAGCTTCTGACAGTTGTACTCCTTCCTTTGATGCTTGCTCATAATTATTAAATTCAATTTCGCCGGCAATCATGATTTCAGAAACACCTGGAGCTTTTGGTGATTGCTTAATGCTGTCAAACAGTTCATCAACGTTTTCTTTAAATATGTCAATTGGAATTATGCTGTCAACATTAAACGCTCCTAAAAAGAAACCTGATTGCTGAGTGCTTGTGTAATCATAAAAGCTGCCCATTGTTTGACCGTTAAGCGCACCGCTAAGACAACTGCATAAAATTTCAGTAATCAGTGATATGGCGTAACCTTTAGCTCCTCCAAAAGGAAGCATAGCATAAACCTTTGATGGATCATTGGTTGGATAACCTTCCACATCAACTCCCCAATTATCAGGTATGGTGCGTCCTTCTTTTTTGGCTAAAGTAATTTTCCCACGAGCAACAATACTGGTTGCCATGTCAAGAACCATTGGATGACGATTTGCCGGTACAGAAATTGATATGGGATTAGTGCCAAGCAGTGGTTTCATTCCTCCTAATGGAGCAAGGGCTGCCGGACCATTAGCAATGGCAATTCCTATCATCCCCTTAGATGCTGCATATTCTGTAAAAAATGCTGCATACCCAAAGTGATTTCCTCCTCTGACCGCTGCGAAGCAACATCCATTTTTTTCAGCTCTCTCAACACATAACTCCATAGCACGTTGTGCTGTTACTGCTCCCATACCATTTTGTCCATCTATGAGCAAAAGAGAATTGCTATCCTGTACTATTTTAATTTCTGTATTTTTTGATACAAGTCCATCACGTATGCGGCGTGAATAAGCCGTCAAACGCGTCACTCCATGGGAGCTGATACCTCTCATATCCGCATTCACAAGACTTTCTGCAAAAATATTGCTGCTATCCTGATCAAGTCCTGCTTTTTGCATGATATCATTAGTAAAAGATTTTAACTTTGCAGCATTAAAACGCATTTTTTAACCTCCTAAGCAGTTAAATTTAACCGCGGTAAATATCTTCGATTATTTCAAAACCTTTTTCTACAAGAGTTTTTTCAACCCATGAACGATTAACTGTACCTTTGCCTGATTCAATAACTTTCGCTGCATCTGTTGCTTGTAATTTTTCTGCTTCCACGAGAATTTCCGCAGCATCTTTTTTTGGAATTACAATTACTCCGTCAGAATCAGCCACAATAATATCACCAGGATTAATGCTAACTTCTCCGCAAGAAATCGGTACATTTACTTCGCCAGGACCTTCTTTGTATGGACCTCCAGGTGTAGTTCCTGTTGCATATACCGGAAAATCTAAACAACGTATTTCATCAATATCTCTAATAGGTCCATCAAGTATTATTCCGGCTATTTTTTTGTATTCACAAAGATAGCTCATCATAATCATGCCCATCAATGCTCTCGTATCATCACTTTCATTGGAAACAACTATAAAATCGCCTTCCTTTGCAATATTAAGTGCTGAATGTAATGCAAGATTATCACCTGCTCTTCCTTTAACAGTAAGCGCCACTCCAACAGCAATTGGTGATTTTGGTTGACTTACGAGACGGATGCGAGGATTCATGGCACAAGAACGTCCCATAGTATCAGCTATATTTGCTCCCGGTATCTCCTTAAATTTCTGAACAAGCTCTGGATCCGGCAACTCCCTTTTCAAATAAATTCTTTTTCCTACTGGCATAAATTTTTCCTCCATTTGTACTATATTGAATTGTAATTATTGTTAAGCAATATTTTGTAATTAATTTACTTAAACACTTACACTGGTATATATAGCAAAACGTATGCCAAAAAAAATAATGTAAAAAAAGTAAAAATCTATTTTTTCCTGCAAATATTTTTGGTGATATTTTCATTAATTTATAAATTTATAGGCATTACAAATGCAGATTCTATATTAATATTTCTTGTCAAAGTTATGAAAATAAGCCATTGTTTATTTTTTAACTAATTATTTAATTTCCTCTCCTATTTTTACTTAATAATTGACATCAGGAATACGATATGCTAAGATTTATTTCATAATTAAAAGACTATTTCAATTATGAAATTCAAAATTGAATTGAGGTGTTGTTATGGATAATAGTATTATATATATCGCTACAACTAAACAGCAAGCTGATAGAATAAGGAATACACTAACAAGAATGAAACTTGATTTTCCGGTTTTTGAAGCGTTTGGATTTGAAGCTGATGAAATTGCAAAAAATATGATTGAGAATTATAATACCCGCATCATAGTTTCCCGTGGTGGAACAATGACCCGTTTAAGCAAGCAAGTCAATATTCCTGTCATTGACATGCGTCATAGTTTCATGGACATATGGCTTTCAATGGAAAAAGCTTTAAATATGAGCGATAGCATCGCCATAGTAGGCTATCCACAAATATGCAAAACAGCTTATCTCTATAAGCAAATCATGAATCAACCAATTGAAATTATTACCGTCAACTCAGACGATGAATTTCGCCCTACTATAGTAGAATTAAAAAAACGTGGAATTAAATTAATAATCGGTGGCATACTGGCAAACTCTGTCGCATTGGAACAGGACATGCTTTATGTGGCAAGTGATGCCGATGAAAATGCTATTGAACAGGCAACTAATGAAGCAATGAATATGTTGCGTATAGAAAATGAGCGCATGGAACGTTTTCAAACTTTACAAACCATTATAAATCACACTATAGAAGGAATTATACATGTTGACATCAAGGGATCAATACTACATATCAATAATAATGCTCAGCGTATTTTGAATTACCGTGAAGATATGTCATTAGCTACGCTTATCCCCGATCAATGCATTGCCGAATCCTTGGGCAATGGAACAATTATAGTAAATCAGCTCATAGAGGCAAATGGTATTCCCATTATTCTCAATTGCATTCCCATTATGGTTAAAGGTAAGTTAATGAGTGCAGTCATTACTGTTCAAAAGGAAGATGATATATTATCGCTGGATCAAAAAATAAAAAGAAAAAATGCTGCTCGTGGTTATATTGCAAAAAAAGTATTTTCAGATATAGTAAGCCGCTCCTCTATTATGGAAACACTTAAAAAAAAGGCAAAGCAATATGCTCTTTCAGACAGCACCATCGCAATATACGGCGAAACAGGCACTGGCAAAGAAATTCTGTCACAGAGTATCCATAATTACAGCCCTCGTTCTCGAAATCCTTTTGTTGCAATAAACTGTGCTGCATTGCCTGAAAGCATATTAGAAAGTGAATTATTTGGCTACGCCAGTGGCGCTTTTACAGGTGCAAGGAGGGAAGGTCGAGCAGGCATTTTTGAATTAGCTAATAACGGAACTGTGTTTCTTGATGAAATCAGCGAACTATCCATGAACGTACAGGCAAAATTCTTACGTGTCATACAAGAAAAAGAAATATCAAGAGTTGGAGATGACCGGGTCATACCTGTGAATATCCGTATAATTGTTGCAAGCAACAAAAGGCTTTTCCATGCCGTTGAAGCAGGAAATTTCCGTCCTGACCTGTATTACAGGCTTTGTGTTTTGGAATTAGAAATACCTCCTTTAAGACAAAGAAAAGAAGATATTCCTCTTTTAGCATACTCATTTTTAAAAGAATGGGGCTTTTCAGACACTATAAAATTTGAGCAGGACGCATTAGATATTCTTTGTGCCCAAAGCTGGGAAGGAAATGTCAGACAGCTATCAAATGTAATAGAACGCATATTGGCAGTTAATCATTCCACAAAAATCACAAAACAACAAGTTGAAGATGCTTTCGGATATGACCTTAAAAGAGGGCAAACAGATTTTATTCCTCAAACTGCCGAAAGTTTAGACATCACAGTAGATGAGGCTCAAATTAATTTAATTCGTAAAGCATTGGAACGATCCGACGGAAACCGTACAAAAGCCGCTGAAATTCTTTCAATCAGCACCCCAACATTGTGGAGGAAAATGAAAAAATATGGGTTGCTATAGGATTTATTCGCTTTACAATATTTTTAGTTTTTACGGGAGGTAACATATGGGCACGGGTCTTACGGCCATGATTGTTTTTATACTGCTGATTATTTTTTGGAGTGTAAAAATAAAAAGAGACATTGGTGAAGCAATGTTTATAGGTATGATTGCAGTATCGTTGTTCGGAGGAAAGGAAGCTCTGAACTTATTAATTGGTGGTTTGAAATACGCTTTAAATTATGAAGTTTTATTTGCTTCTTTAGCTTTTGTGTTTATGTCATTTTTATTACAAAATTCAAATGTGTTAGATGGTTTATTAAAAATATTAAACCGCTTGTTCGGAAAATTAAGAGGCGGTCCCGCTTATGTAAATACTGCATTATCATCTGTATTGGGAATGCTATCCGGTGGCAATACACCCAACGCAGCGACATCCGGATCCTTTACTGCACAATGGTTATTAAAATCAGGATGGTCAAAAGAAGCTGCTGCAACTTTAATTGCAGGCAACGGAGGATTAGGAGCAGGATTTCCTCCAAGTTCATCCCTTTTCATAGTATTGTCATTTCCAACAGTAGTTGGTGCTGTATCTGAAGGACAATTGTATATAGCATTATTTATTACAGGAATATACCAAGTAATTTGGAGATTGGTTTATATTCATTACTATGTGAGAAAACATAATATCCAAGTTTCTATTCAAAGTGAAACAAGCTCAATATCAGAAGTATTAAAAGTAAATGGAAAATCAGCTTTGATATTTTTAGGTGCTGTAATACCTGTTATATTAACAATGGGACCTTTGTCTGATTTCTTTGTCAATAAATCTGAAATCTGGAGTGAAGCAATTGATAGTATAAACATTTTAATATGGATACCTACTCTAATGACTTTCTTCATTTTGTTATTAGCCTATAAAGGGATTAAGGAAAAATTGAAAACCAAAGAAAACTTTGTAAAAGAATTATTGCCTCATTTTAAAAGTATAGGCGGTTTATTATTATTTGTGTTTGCAGCAGCAAATATAATTTCCAAATTAGGTCTTGCAAATGACATTGTTGCTTTGCTTGATGGCCTTCAATTATCCAAACTATTAACAGTAATTATAATTTGTTCATTACTTGCTATAGTTGCAGGTCCTTTATCATCCACAGCAACATTAACATCGGTAGGCATAGTATCCCATGCTGTTTTAATTTATGCCGGTGTGGACCCGCTATCAGCAGCGGTAGCGTTGTTAGTTGTTGCTTCAACAGAAGGAGCATCACCTCCGGCATCAGGGGCTTTATTCATCGGTTGTGGTTTAACAGGAGCTGAACCACAAAAAATATTTGTGCCATTAATAGTATGGTTCGTTATACCAATTACAACAATAGGTGTTCTCGTTGCTATGGGAATAATACCAATACCGTATTAATGATGTAGTTAATTAACACTTTTCGAGATATAGCATTTATTAAAATTCAAATCATTAATGTGAGGATTATATATGAAAAAAATATATGAAACTATAATATTTATTGGGTTTATTTCTTTCTTTTTAGGAAGCTTAATGCTTGTATTTGGTCAATCCATTGGAATTATAATAAATAATCCTAATTTTATATTATCTGCTGAAAAAGTCACTAAGTTTGTTTTTCCTGCTTCAGCCATAAGTGGATTGCTATGTTTTTTACATCCATATATATTTAAAAATACAGGTAAGGCATAAGAATATGAAAGTTAAATAAAAAAGAGAAATTAAGATAAAATCCAAAATTTCTCTTCTGTTTTTTGTTGATCATAGAAAATCATACATCCTTGGCGTGAAACTTGAGCTATTTTTATATTTTTTAAGATTATGAATTAGAGAATCTCTGTCCTGATTTAAAGTTCCTGCAAGGTTAACATGGTTTGATACATGATTTGCTCTGAATGTGCAGTCTGTAAGATTTATATTTTCAAGTAAAGTGATAGTCTCATCAACAATCTGAAGAGGAGTTGCCAAATGAAATTTTCCCTTTTGAATATCATCCGACAGTTCAAGACTATCTTCAACAACCAGCCTTAGCAACGAGAAATAATGAGGATTAATTGCAGAAATAACTTTCGCAGATTCAATAGCATGCTCTTCTAAAAGCTCCGTCCCACCAAGTCCTGATATTATCATACATGACAGTTTAAATCCTGCTTTAATAGCTTTTTGACCAGCTTCAATCATCTGTTCTTGGTTTACCCCTTTGTTCATGTGCTTAAGAACAGAGTCAGAACCGCTCTCAACACCCATATACAAAAGTTCAAGTCCAGCTTCTCTTATTTCTTTAAGCTCTTCATCAGTTTTCCTTAAGAGATCCAAAGGACCTGAATATGAACTAATCCTCTTTGCTGTAGGAAATTCTTCTTTGACCATTTGTAAAAGGTCAATTAATTTATCCGTACTTAAGCACAAAACATTTCCATCAGCTAAGAATATCCTATTTGGATCTTTGTTATAAGATTTTAGCCATTTGATATGTTCTATTAATTCATCATTGGATCTCACCCTAAACTGTTTGCCTTTGTACATGCTACAAAATCTACATTTGTTGTGAGAACATCCTTCTGTTACTTGAATTATCAAGCTGTAAGCCTCACTTGGAGGTCTGTATAATGGATTTGTGTACATTTTAATACTCCTTCAATTCGTTTTTATAAAACATAAAATATTATTATATATATTATTCTTCAATCTTTATATCATAAGTAATAGGAACAGCCTTTTCTAACATTGCAACAACGCCACAGTATTTTTCCATAGAAAGTTTTACTGCATTTTCAAGTTTGTTCATAGGTAAATCCTTACCTTTAAATTTATAAATCACATGGATATAGTTGTAGATTTTAGGATCTTCATCCCTTGTTTCTGCTTCTATTTCAACATTTACATCCTCTACTTCCAATCTCATTTTTTTAGTTATCCACATTATATCAATACCAGAACAACCAATTAATCCAGCAAGTAACAATGCCTTAGGACTTGGTCCTAAATTATTGCCTCCATTTTCTATTGTTGTATCAGTAATTAGTTTATGACCATTAATGTCCATTTCAAATGCCATATCACCAATTAATTTTGCATTAAAATTTGTCTTTTGCATATGTTTCTCCTTTTAATTAAATATTTTTATTTTTAGTAAAATGCAATACATTCCAAATTAATTTAGTAATACCTAAATTAAATGATTTTAGTCATGAAAAATAAACCTTACTTCATTTTCTTAAGCTTTATTATACTACATAAATTCTATGATATGGAAATGTTTTTTAATATTGCATCTTTTTTGTATTTGTTACTTATTGATAATAATATATAAAAACTTATTTGCAATTAAGTTAATTCTTGATTTTCTTTTAATTTTATATCTGTTCATAGTTTAATGATAAAACAAATTATTTTAAATTTATTATTGACATTAATTCAAAGTTGAACTATAATTATTTTGGTGATGAAAATGGATGAAAAAAATAGAGGTATTGCAAGCTATAATTCTTTGCTCAATACATTAATCAATGATTTTTTAAAAAATGTAATTAAAGAAACTGAATACAACGATATCGTTCCAAGCCATGGCGAAATTTTAGAAATTGTCTATAAAAATGGCGGTAGGGTTCAAATAAAAACCATCTGTGACACTTTGTCAAAGCAAAAAACAACCGTGACTGAAATGATAAATAGGCTTGTGCAGTTAGGATATTTAAAAAAAGAAAACTGTACTGAAGATAAAAGGGCTACATACGTGGTTGCCACTGAAAAAGCTATAGCATATCGTGAAAACTTTGATATCATTTCTCAGCAGTTATTAAATAAAGTGTTTAAAGGTTTTTCTGAAGAAGAGCAAAATGAATTCACAAGACTTATGTTAAAAGCTATAAAAAATTTCAATTAAAATTTTAAAGATTTTAATTAATTTTTTTAAGCAAATAGTTCAACTTTGTACTAAATGGATTATATATAATTTTAAAAACAGTTATAAATCATTGATAAAATAAATAAAATTCAAACTTTACATCACTTTAAATATAGTAGCGCAGCTGTATTAAATAATTTTTTTTGATAAAAATAACATTGCGTAAATCTTAAAATACAATAAATGGAGACTATAAAATTATGACAATGGAACAATTTAAAGAAATTTTAAAAGACGGAACAATAGGATATTTTGCAACAACAAATGGCGATCAGCTTGAAGTAAGAGGATGGCAATTTCAATTTGAAGAAGGAAACAAATTTTATTTTATGACATCAAACAATAAAGATGTTTATAAAGAAATGAAAGCAAACGCTCAGGTTGCATTTGCTGGTACAAGTGATGATTACAATGTAAGAATTTCTGGAAAAGCAACATTTGTAACTGATAAAGCAGAAAAAGAGAAAGCTTTTAGTAAAATTACACCACAAGTTCAGCAAATGTATGAAAGCGCATCAAACCCACTTGTAGAAATTTTCTACATCGGAAGCGGAGAAATTAAAATGAGTAAAGGCTTCGAACCATTTGAAAAAATAAAATTTTAATTAATTCATCTTTAAATCTAAAACACCGTAAGATAGTTCAAATCTTAGCAAAATCCACAGTATTTAATACTAAGGATTTTGCTAATAATTTTTATTTTTGGAGCTAATTCATCCATAATTTCTATATCTCCATTTATCTCCTAAAACTCATCCTACTCGCTTTCATTTCCAGCCTTATTTCTATTAAACCATTTCAAAATTATATTTAAATTTAAATTGCTGATAATTAATCCTAATAAAATAACAGATACGCCCATCCACTGCATGGAAGAAAGCTGTTCATTTAAAACTATTCTGGCGGATAACAGTGCTATTACTGGAACTAAGAGTGGAATAGGAGCAACTTTTCCCATTGGATAATTTCCGATCAAAATACTCCATATGCCATATCCGATTAATGTTGCACCAAAAGCGAGGTACATGATTGCAAAAATTGAAATACCGCTTAAATTTGTTAAAACATTCAAAAGAGTTTCTGGTGTGTCAAGCATTAAAGCTAATCCCAATATAGGAATTGGCGGAACTAAAGCAGACCATACAACAAGACTGAACATATCAAGCTTTTCACCTTTTAAAGTAGCTTTGTCAGAAGCAATCCTTGCAACAATATTTGAAGCTGCCCAGAAAAATGGAGCCGTTAAATTAAGTACAATGGCCATTACAGGGATTGAAGATATTCCTCCTTTGATGTTAGCCATACCAATTATAACAAGTCCACACGCAGCAACTAAGAAACCTATTATTTGCTTGGTTTTTATTTTCTCATTTAAAAATATCATTGCCAATACCGGCGATATGAAGGCTTGAATCTGCAAAACTATGGAAGCTATACCGGCAGGCATTCCGATTTCCATGGCATAGAAAAGGCAAGCAAATTGCCCCACCCCAACAAAAATCCCATAAAGTATTATGTATTTCCATTCTGTATTAGGTTTCTTAATAAAAAATATGGCCGGAATAAATGTAAAAAAATATCTCAATGCAACTAAAAGCATTGAAGGTACTCCACTAACACCAATCTTTATTGCTATGAAATTTAGTCCCCAAACCACAACGAGCAAAAATGCAAGCATTATATCTTTTTTCTTCATTTTATTTCCCTTCATATTATTTTTTAGAATATTTTCTTTAATTTTAACCTACTCACCGGGAATTCTGCAAGCTTTATTTGATTATATCCCAAAAATCAAAATAATTCAGGGCCGGGTAAATTACCCAGCCCCAAATATTTTACTTTATTTATCAGTTCCATAAACCTCTTTAATCTTCTTTAAAACTCTTTCAGGTGTCATAGGAATTTCATAGAACCTTATTCCTATAGCATCTTCTACTGCTGAAACAATGGCAGGAGCTGTAGGTATAAGACCGCATTCTCCGATTCCCTTAGCTCCGAATGGACCTATCGGATCATTGGACTCTAAAAGGATTGTATCCATCTCAGGCATCATATCAATTGTTGGCAACATATATTTATGATAACCGTTGTTATAAAAGCCTTTTTCTTCCTCGTAAGTCATTTCCTCACGAATCGCATAACCAACACCCATTGCAACGCCACCTTCTATTTGACCCTCTACTAAAATTGGATTAATAGCTTTTCCTATATCATGTGCAGCAGCAATTTTTAATACGCGAATCATGCCAGTTTCCATATCTACTTCAACTTCAGCAGCATGAGCATGCCATGGAGGTGAATTAGAAGGAACCTCACATTTACTTGCAATAAACTGTTTTCCACGAATATGAGCCTCATAAGCAATTATTGATAGTGGTATTTCTATATTTTCACCATAAATAATACCCTCGTTCATACTTAGAGAGTTGGCATCTACAGTTGACCAACCACTTGCACTCAACTTTTCACATAGTATCTTAGGATTAGATTCTATATATGAACGATTATTGTTTATAAAATCTGCAGTCCAGCTAAGGATTTCTTCTTTAAGTTCCTTACCAACTAAAGTAATTATATGACCAACAGTGTATAACGTACGGGTAGCGTGACTTCCAATATCAAAAGGTGAAGATGCGGTCGATCCAAACTCTAAATGAATAGTTTCAAATGGTACACCTACAACATCAGCAGCAATTTGAAGAAGTCCAGTTGTTGATCCAGGACCAATCTCAGGAATACCACTTGCAACATGAAGGGTTCCATCGCCTTCAATTCTTAAATAAATGACATTATAGTCCACGCAGAAAGGTGAAGCGTTACTAACATGAGTACCAGCAGCAATACCAACACCATGTCGAATATTTCCAACTTGTTTTTTGCCTCTTTTTTCTTTCCAACCTATGCTTTCAGCAGCTGCATCAATACATTTATTAAGATCTGTAGAACCCACTGGGAACGGGAACCACCAACTGTCACCTGTTTTTGTAGTATTAATTTTTCTCAATTCAACTGGGTCCATATTAAGTTGTTTTGCTATATCATCTACTGCTGTTTCTACTGCCATGGTACCCTGTGGTGTGCCAAAACCTCTAAAAGCTCCAGCTGTCTGTTGATTGGTATATACAGGATAGCCGAGATAGTGAATATTTGGAATCCTATATGTTCCTGCAGTACCACATGCACCTGTAACTCCCAGTAACTCAACCCCAAAAGTTGCATATGCTCCCGTGTTCAAAACTGCTTTAGTATCTAATGCTACAAAAGTACCATCTTTTTTTGCAGCTAAACGACTAGTTATATAGCCTCCATGACGCGTATCACTTGCAAGAAAATCCTCCTCACGAGTATAAACGTATTTAACTGGCTTATGTGCAAGCATTGTAAGCTGTGCAGCAATAGGTTCTGCTTTGCCGCTTATACCAATTCTTACACCAAATCCACCACCTACATAAGGCGGATTTTCAACCTTGACTTTGCTTTCAGGCATATCAAAAATATATGCTAACATCATTTTCGTTGGATGAGGAGTTTGTGATGTACATGTAACTTCAAGATATCCATTACTATAGCTGGCCATAGCTGCATGTGTTTCGAGCTGTGCCTGCTTAACCCTCGGCAAAGTCACAGTTATTTCTGAAAAGACCTCTCCTTCATTCCACCCCTTTAAAAAATCACCCATACCGAATTCTATAGGTCCACCGCATATATTGTTTCCTTTAGAAATAATCGGTTGAACTTGCGGGGCTCCATCTTTCATAGCTTCAATTGGGTCGTAAACAGCCGGAAGAATTTCATATTCAACCTTTATCAGCTTCAAGGCATCTCTTGCAATCTTTTCTGTTGTAGCAGCAACTGCAGCCACTTCATCTCCAATATATCTCACAACTTCTGGAAATATTTGCTGATCCAAAACTGGTTCTCCTCCAGGAGCTGTTGTGACCATGGCTGCTGATGTACTAAATAACTTTCTTGTAGTATTTTTATGTGTAGCAACTGCATAAACTCCAGGCAATAATTCTGCTTCTGTAGTATCAATTGAAATTATCCTCGCATGAGCATATGGACTTCTCAACACTGCTGCGTAAAGCATACCGGGTACCTTTACATCGTGTGTAAACATTCCTTTTCCAGTTGCTTTGTCCCAGCCATCATTACGAGGTATGTTTTGACCAACATAATTTGACATAATTATACCTCCCTCATTCGCGCTGCTGCTCTTAATATACTATCTTCAATTTTTTCATAGCCTGTGCAACGGCAGATATTACCCCCAAGTGCTTTTTTTATTTCATCAGAGGATGGGTCAGGATTACTGTCAATCAAAGCCTTTGCACTCAAAATCATACCTGAAGTACAAAAACCACACTGAATTGCACCACAATTAATAAACTCTTCCTGCAATGGGTGGAGTTTATCTCCGTCAGCAAGGCCTTCAATAGTTGTGATATTAGCATCCATTGCGCGCATAACTGGGAGAATACAAGATAATACTGCCTTTTTATTAAGTATAATTGTACAAGCGCCACATTCGCCTTTTTTACATCCAATTTTTGTACCCGTAAGCAAAAGTTGATCACGCAAAAATTCTGCAAGACACATTTTAGGATCTACTTCTGTCTCCAGATATTCACCATTAATAGTAACCCTCAATATTTGTTTTTCGTTCATTACTGTACCCCCTCTATTAGTAAACCCAATTGACCAATTGCGTCCGTAAGTACACGTCTAACAATAATAGGCAGGGTTTGTTCTCTATATTCCTTACTTCCACGCAAAGGATTACTTCGTGGATTTGCATTTTTAAGTGATAGCTTCCCAGCTTCTGCAAGATTTTCCATGATAACTTCTTTACCCACCAACCAGTTTTCTGCCTCCGTAGCATGAACTGGACCAACACCTACAGGACCCATAGTAATTCTTGCCCAAACAAACTTCCCATTTTCTACTTTTACCATAGCAGCAGCATTAAGCATTGGAAGACTTAAATTTTCTCTCATTACAAGTCTATGAAAAGCTGCAGCTTCACCCGTTTCTGGCAGTGGTATACGCACCTCTGTAACGATTTCCCTGCTATTATCAATTACACTTTTTCCGAATCCTGAATACATTTCTGACATATTTAAATATCTTTTTCCATTATTATTAACAACGGTAAATGTCGGGTTTAAAGGAGCAAGAGCCATAGCCCCGTCAGCTGCAGGTTGACCAGTAACTACATTGCCAACTAATGTTGCTGTGTTTTGAATTTGCAAAGATCCAATACTCGAGCAAGCTTTTAGTAAAGATGGAAAGTATTTTTTTATTAAATCCGATTGAACTATTTCTGTAAGTGTTACACTTGCGCCTATAACAAGCATATTATCATTAATTTCAATTGTTTTTAGTTCTGCAATATTCATAATATCGATTAACTTTTCCGGTGTTCGCTTACCTTCTTCAATTTCAATTACCACATCAGTACCACCAGCAATAATGCATCCATTGCCATTTGCTGATAACAATGCCCCAAGTGCTGAGTTTATGGTTTTTGGAATGATATACTCCATATTTTTATTCCTCCCAAACATAGTTTAAAAAACTGCTTCCTAAACCTGAACCTCCTTATTAATATAAATTAAAATAACTAACTTATATATGTTATACCATATAATTATTAGCTAATGCAATTAATATTACTCAAAAATACTAAGTATTAATTTAACAAATATACGTATAATCAATATTTAAACAAACTATTAGTTTATATTTTTAAAAATTTGATTTAAGTTAATTTATGAATAACTTAAATAATAATTCACCTATATACGAATGAGTATGTCACATTTAAATTGAAATAATTATATAAAATTGTAATGTTTATTTTCTATATCTTGTAATTACATTGTGGATTACATACTTTAATTATTTAGTATATTTTTTAACATCAACTATAAAATAGTTTTTATTGTTTTATAGTTATCAAATTTTTCATAAAAAAAACTGATAAAATGATATAAAATCAATTATCAGCTTTTTTTATATTAAATTATTAACTCTTATTTGTCATTTGACATTTTATAAATTTGATAAATATCTTCTTCATCAAGTACTTTGAACTGGCCAATAGTTCGCTTTCCTTGCCACGCGCATCTATTTGCAATATCTCTTAAATCATCATCGGATAAATTACCAATTCCTAAATCACTAATGGATGTTGGCATATTAATAGATTTAAAAAACTTTTCAGTAGTTTCTATAGCAGCTAATGCCGCTTCTTCATCATTTTCTGCTTCGATATGCCATATATTTTTAGCAAATTTTGCAAATCTTGAAACTTTTTCTTTATAAACATATTTAGCCCATGAATCCCATGCAGCAGATAAGCCTGCAGCATGAGCAACATCATACACTCCGCTTAGTTCATGTCCCATTTGATGAACAGCCCAATCTCCAACACCACCAAGACCTGTTAATCCATTGTGAGATAAGCTTCCGCACCACATGAGCTCGGACATAGCATCATAATTATGAGGATCTTCCAAAGCCGCTTTACCTTTTTCAATAGTAACACGAATTACCGATTCAGCAATTTGATCCGTTAATTCATTACCTTCTGTTTTTGTAAAGTATCTTTCCAAAGTGTGCATCATGATATCAAGTATGCCGCAGCTAATTTGATATGATGGAAGGCTATATGTATTTTCCGGATTCATCAAAGCAAATACAGGTCTGTTAAACTCAGAGTTCAAACCTTTTTTAATCAATCCTTCATCATTTGTAATAACGCATGAATCGCTTGTTTCGCTGCCTGCAGCAGAAATTGTTAAAACTGATCCAACACCCATTGTTTTTTTCGGTGTTTTTTCTCTTGTGAAAAATTGCCACACATCATCATCAGGATTAGCAAGCCCCATCGAAACAGCTTTTGCTGTATCTATTACGCTTCCTCCTCCAACAGCCAGTACAAAATCTACTGAATTTTCTTTTGCAGTAACAATTGCATTTCTTACAAAGCTCAATACTGGATTGGGCTTAACGCCACCAATGGTAATAAAATTTATACCTTCATCTTTAAGAGAATTTTCAACTCTTTCAATTAATCCGCTTTTTATAGCGCTTCCACCGCCATATATTATCATTATGCTTTTTTTGCCCAAAGATTTTATTTTAGAGCCTGCCTTTAATTCAGCACCAGCTCCAAAAATAATTTCTGTGGGAGTATGAAAATTAAAACTGTTCATGTTTCCTCCAAAAATTTTTATTTATTAGTTAAATGGGATTATACCCTCTAAAGCTTAATTTAAACCTAATCTTTAATTTCAAATCATAATTTAAAATAATATTATCAATCAATTCCGTCAATGTCTTCGTCGTTAATATTCTGCTTATCAATTAGTCCCTTGGCGAACTGGTGAAGATTGGATGGAACATAAATATCTATTCCGTGATAAACCACACCTGTGTATATT
Organism: Firmicutes bacterium UBA6132; assembly: GCA_002435835.1. Next base: position 795 of record DIVM01000061.1, on the reverse strand, counting down.
TCCATTATACTCCCTGAACCCCTAGTCTTTTTAAAATGAGGTATGTTGTAAGCATCAAGAATGGAAACAATTATACCAGCTTCAATGCTGTTTAAATTAGAAATCAGCAATTTGACCGTATCATCATTTACAAAATCATGTGACATAGATAGAACCTCCTCACAGCCATCAATTAATTATTTATTTTTTTTAATTTTATTAACTATCCAAATATATATATGTGCAAAAATTCCTGCCAAAAGACCGAATACAATATATGTCATGAGATATGCAATGCCTGCTAAATCTCCCCATCCACTTGATTTATCTGCAAAACTTCTAAACATTTGGAAAAACCCGATACCTATACCGCCTATAAAAAACAACAATGCATAATCAAGCTTCAAGTGTTGCAATACTGCTGCAACCACTCCTAAAATGAAAGAAAATATAATGTAAGCCAATATGTTTTGAGTTGGCAAAACTCCAGAATTTAAATTCAACATGCCTATTAAAATCAAAACAAAAGAAATTAATGCAATAACTGCACCTGTAATTAACCATATATGCTTTTTCATAAGTTGCTCCTTGTAAAAATTTAGTACTATAATTATATTATACCTTAATGATCAGAGTTTAAACTTAATAATATGTATTTATATATCAAATATTAGTCATATAAACAATCTAAAAAATTTCTCATCTTCTTTTTAAATCACTGTAAAATTGTTTAGTAATTGGAATATTTAATCCGTACTGTTCAGATAACTCCAACAAATATCCACTAAATGTTTCAAGTTCATTAGGTCTGCCACC
>DIVM01000207.1 GCA_002435835.1 Firmicutes bacterium UBA6132 | reverse complement strand
TTCTAGAGCTAATTGACAGAGAAATTCCATATCATATTGTTTTTTTATTAAGGTTTAAGGACTTGGCAAAAATTTGCATTAGCTATAAAGAAAGCAGCCAAAGTCGTAAGGATAAGTTTAAAATAAGTAACTATTTTGAAACTGATTGGTTAGAATATAAAGATATATGTGTTGATATTAATGGTTTAAATTTAGATAAAATATATGAAAATTTTATTATTCAAATTAGCAACGGTGCAGTTAAGATAGAAGATGATAAAGGTATTAAAGAAGCTGTGTTAGATATAAAAGAGAGAGAAAAACTTGAGTTAATTGCTTCACGAATTAAAAATAAAATTAAAAATGAACAACAATTTAATATACAAGTTAAATTAAACCAGAAGTTGAGAAAAATTGAGGAAAAGTTAAGTTTAAAAAATAATAATTAATTAAAAACTAAACCAATGTAAATGAGGTTTTTAAAATGGATAAGTTAAATTTTGAAACTGATAATTTTGTTAAGAAAAATATTGAGAAGATTGAATTCTTATTTCCAAATGTAATTACTGAAATGAAAGATAAAGATGGAAAGCTTAAAAAAGGAATAGATTTCGAAAAGCTTAAGCAAGAACTTTCCGAGGAAATAATTGAAGGAGATGAGCGTTATGATTTTACTTGGGTAGGTAGAAAAGCATCAATAGTTGAGGCAAATAAACCTATAAGAAAAACCTTGAGGCCTTGTATTGAAGAAAGTAAAAATTGGGAAACGACAGAAAATCTTTATATTGAAGGTGATAATCTAGAAGTATTAAAGCTATTACAAGAAAGCTATTTAAATAGTATTAAGATGATTTATATTGATCCTCCATATAATACAGGCAATGATTTTATTTATAAAGATAATTTTGCTATTGGTAAAGATGAATATGATGAGCAAATTGGTCTTTATGATGAAGAAGAAAACAGGTTATTTCAAAACACTGAATCTAACGGAAGGTTTCATTCTGACTGGTGTTCAATGATGTATCCTAGATTAAAGTTAGCCTATAGTTTGCTTAGTGAAGATGGTGTTATTTTTATTAGTATTGACGATAACGAAGTACATAACTTAAGAATGATTTCTGACGAGTTATTTGGAGAAAAAAATTTTATTGGAAATATTACATGGGAAAAACGAACAAAATGCCAGAATACTGAAACTTCCAGAGATCAATTTCAATCAAAAACAGAGTATATATTAATTTATAAGAAACAGTTAGATAGAATGCGTTTTAACTTAGTAATAACAGGAGAAAAAAAATATAATTTTAATGATGAAAAAGGACCATATCGTGAGAAAATTGTAGAGGAAATGTCTTCATTAGGTATGAGAGGAAGACCAACTATGATTTTTCCCATAAAAGGAATTTATCCCAATAAAGGGAAGCAATGGAAAATTGGACAAGATCAGGTAAAAATTTATGAAGACCGTAACGATATTTTGATAAAAAACAATAAAATTTTTCTTAAAATTCGTCCGGAAGATGAAAATGAAAAGAAATTTGCTCCTTTTTGGTCTCATTTTTTTAACAAAGAAATATATGATACAGCTGAAACTGGTAAAAAAGAATTATCTAATATACTAAAAACAAAAGCTCATGGATTTGAAACTGTAAAACCAGTTAATTTATTAAAAAAAATTATATTTCATATTAGTAGTAATAAAAGATTAGTAAATTCATCAGACATAATTCTAGATTTCTTCTCTGGCTCAGCTACAACAGCTCATGCTGTCATGAAGCTTAACGCTGAAGATGGTGGCAACCGTAAATTTATAATGGTTAATTTACCTGAACCCTGCAGTGAAGATAGTGAAGCATATAAAGCAGGCTATAAAAACATCTGTGATATTGGGAAAGAGCGGATAAGGCGTGCTGGTGAAAAAATTAAATCTGAAATAGAAAAAAACAACACCCAATTAAAAATGGAAGAAGAACCTAAGAAAGTACCAGATATTGGTTTTAGAGTATTTAAAGTTGATAGCTCAAATATGAAAGATGTTTATTATTCAGCAGATGAATATAATCAGGAAATGCTCTCAGGGTTAGAATCTAATATTAAAGAGGACAGAAAAGACCTAGACCTTCTTTATGGAATTATGCTTGACTGGGGATTATCATTATCGCTAAATCATAAAATCGAAAAGATAGACGACATAGATATACATATAGTAGACACAAATGCTTTGATTGCCTGTTTTGCAGAGAAAATCAATGAAAAAGTAGTAACAGAAATTGCAAAAAAACAGCCTATAAGAGCTGTATTTAAAGATAGTAGTTTTTCAAGCAGTCCAGAGAAAATAAATATTTTTGAGATATTTAAATTACTTGCACCAGCAACTACCATTAAGGTTATATAGGAATTATAAAAAATGAAACTAAAATTTAAACATCAAAAATTTCAAGCAGACGCTGCTTTAGCAGTTTGTGATATTTTTGCAGGACAACCAAATATAGCTTCCACATATTTAATTGATAAAGGCTTAGATATAAAAACTGGACAATTAGTTATTAACGATGAATCAGATTACACTGGTTTTAATAATAAGAAAGTCATTATTCCTGATGACGTAATTAAGAAAAACCTTATAAGGATACAAAAACAATACCAAATTGATATATCTAATAAATTAGAAGGTAAATATAATCTTACTATTGAAATGGAAACTGGCGTAGGCAAAACCTATACCTACATTAAAA
>DIVM01000336.1 GCA_002435835.1 Firmicutes bacterium UBA6132 | reverse complement strand
CAACTCAAGTTAGTTACTTTCTAATTTTTGAGAAAAAAATTATTGGTTTTAAAAATTCTATACTACAATTTTAAAAATATTCACAATTATGGACAACAAAGATGGTATCAACACCTAACAATCATAAATCCCTCATTAAATGCATTATTGAATACATAAACAAACCTATAAATATTTTCATTTTTGTTTTTATTCTATATTTATTATTGAGAATTCTATCCAATTCCGCTTTTTCCAAGCCTTCAGGGTTTCATTACTTTAACTACCTGGCAGACGCATTTCTTCATGGACAATTGCATTTTCGTTTGGATCCCCCAAGTTTACATGATTTGATCGTCTATGATGACAAAATTTATGCCTACTGGCCACCGTTTCCAGCAGTGATACTAATGCCTTTTGTAGCCATTTTTGGAGTGAACTTTTCGGATATTCTATTCAACATTGTCCTGGGGAGTGTAAATGTATCCTTATTTTCAATTCTTCTTACAGAACTAAATAAGAAAAAAATCATTTCGATTGATCAAATTAAACATGGGCTTCTTGTTTTATTTTTTGCTTTCGGAACTGTTTATTTAACAGTGGTTCCTCTCGGAAGAGTTTGGTTTACGTCACAAGTGGTTAGTGTTTTTTGTGTATTATTAGCTTATATTGCATCAATAAAATATCAAGGGTCAAAAGCTTTTTTACTCACAGGTATTGCGATATCAGCTGCTTTTGCTACCAGAATGCATTTGTTCCTTGTTGGGATTTGGCCGGGATGGTATTTGTTATCCAAAAATTGGCATTTACGACCGAAAAAATTACTTTCATTTATAACAATTGGTTTATTACCGCTCTTTATAACTGGTCTTCTTATTTTTTACTACAACTATGCCAGATTTGGAAATATTTTTGATTTGGGGTATGCCTACCACAATATGGGGGAATTATTTCGTGAAGATTATCTAAAATACGGAGGATTTAACCTTCATTACATACCAACAAATATCTATTATCAATACTTAGAATATCCATTTTTGTTAAAAAATCGGGAGAATTTATTCATGGGTGGCAGTTTATTTCTCTTAAGTCCACTTTTTTTTGGTGCCTTCTGGGCTTTTAAGGACAAGGGGAAGAAAATATCTAATCTGTTTTTGTTTCTCACTATTTTTTTCACAAACATTCCAATTTTGCTTTTAATGGGTACGGGGTGGGTTCAATTTGGCCCACGATATACCCTGGATTTTATTGTCCCACTTTTGATACTGACAGCGATTGGGATCAAAGATTGGAGTAATCGAACGGTGTTTTTGTTGACACTTATTTCTATATTTCATTATCTGGTAGGATTGTATTTATTGAGTAGACTTCTTGGTTAATGGAGATATCTATAGCATTTTATAAAATAGAATAATAATTCTTTCTTAAAAACTTCCTAAATCATCGTAAATAACAGGAGATTTTGGTCTACGTTTTTCGAGATCACCAAAACGATGGAAAAATTAGAATTATTTTATATAATCATTATGTCAATATTTTTTTTGAACAACTCATATATTTTTTATTAAATGCCCTAATCGTTTCTTCCTTGGAATCAATAAATGACTTTTAAAGAAAAGATTTTTATTGTCTTACCTGCATATAACGCAGAAAAGACATTAGAAAGAACATTACATGAGATTCCACTAGAATTTCATGAAAACATTATCCTTGTTGATGATGCTTCTACTGATAATACAGTTAAATTAGCTAAATCGCTTGGTCTGCATGTCATCGAACATAAGGAAAATCTTGGGTATGGTGGAAATCAAAAGACTTGCTATAAGACTGCTTTACAAATGGGGGCTGATATCGTGGTGATGGTGCATCCTGATCATCAGTATGACGCCCGGATCATCCCCGAGTTGATTTGTCCAATTATTAAAGGTCAAGCTGATGCTGTTTTTGGTTCAAGAATGTTAGGGGGAAGGCCATTAGAAAATGGCATGCCAAAATACAAGTATTATGCAAATATTCTATTGACCGCCGTTGCAAATATTATTTTTAAACGCTACTTAACCGAAATTCATTCAGGATTTCGTGCATACTCAAGAAAATATTTGGAAACAATTCGTTTTGAAAATAATAGTAACGATTTTGTGTTTGACACTGAAATAATCGCTCAGGGAATGGCAAACAACCTCTTTTTCCAGGAAGTTCCCATTGAGACCCGCTACTTTCCTGAAGCATCATCAATAAATTTTCATAGAAGTGTGGTTTATGGGTTTGGAGTACTTTGGGAACTTATTAAATATGAGCTTCATATTAAGAAGATTATAAAAATCCAAAATCTGGTAAAAAATCAAGTCGCAATGTCTAATAAATAAACTATGCCACCCATATCCACCAATAAAAGTAAGCAATTAAAATAATTTGTATGGCTATGCTTAAAGTAAAGTAACTGATTTTTAAATACTTATTCTTAAAATAAATAGCTTGTCCAATAAAGATTGGATAAATTGAAATTAAGTACCTAATGGTGCTTACAATTGCATTATTATCATCAATCTTTCCCAATACCAAAAATAACATTGCCCAACTATAGACTGACAGTGAAACTGGAATTTGTTTTCGAAGCTTGAGGAGAAGATACATAGTCCCAACTGGGAGAAGAATACTTAGTAATTTCACTATAGTTGGGGTAATATCGTTTTCAATTTCTCTTCCAAACATTATTGTTGTAATGGAAATTATTCCTTGCCATGGCCAACCAAAATGCTGATTCCATTCATTTGATAAAGTTACCCATGGCCAGTTAACTTTAAGACCATAAAAAACGTATAAACTATACAACCCATATGCAAAAGGGCCATAGATACAAGACAACAAATGAGTAAAAAAAGATTTAAAATCTCGTTTGGAAAAATATTCAAACCACAATTCAATGAGAATTGGGATAATTAATAACAATCCCTGAACCCTGGTTAATGCTGCCAATGCTGTGATAAATCCAGCCCACAGCCATTTCTTTTTTCTTAATAACATGAATACTAACACCGATAAAAAAAGAAATATCGATTCGGTATACCCAGCAACAAAATAAAAAGAAGTTGGATAGATTACAGCAAAAAATAATGATCTTTTTGCAATTTCCTCATTCAATAATTCTCGAATCAATAAATATAATAAAAATAAACCAAAAACAAAAAAGAAATTCGATATAAAAATTGCTGACAGGATGGTTGGTTTAACTATAAAACCAATTGATTTAATTAGAAATGGGTATAAAGGTGGCCATACAGAGAGAACTGGATCAAAATCATACCCAAAATCAGCAATTTCAATATAATGACCTGTATCCCATCGATACCAGGGGGCAAGAAATAATTTGCTAAATTCACTCCTTTGTTCTAAAAAGACAATGTTGTTTTGAGTAATTTCTGCGTAAGGAAAATCAGGTCTTGGTTGGAATATTCCAATTAACATAACCAAGCTGGTTATTATCCTGAGAAATAAAAAAACTAACAATGAATATGCAAACGCTCGAAAATAAACGGATTGCCAAAAGTGTAAATTTCTAATTTTAGTCGGAAGGGAAAATAAAATTTTCATATATAAATTGGTTACAATGCTTTTAAATATTTATTTTATACGCAAAATTATTTAAACAACTCAAATGTTTGTAGTGTAAGATATTTTCTGTAAAATTGAGAACTCTAACAAAAGCGGTAGGTCAGGTTAGAAAAGTTTGGGAAAACTTATAAAAATGAGCCAAAATGACCTACCAAAATAATTCTACACTAAGCCCAGAAATTCTGGAGGAAATATCAGAACAAGGACTTGGCTACATACCAGAATTAATTCGAATCCTAGTAAACGAAGCCATGAAAGAGGAAAGACAGAAGTATTTGCATGCAGAACCTTATCAAAGGCTGGAAGA
>DIVM01000197.1 GCA_002435835.1 Firmicutes bacterium UBA6132 | reverse complement strand
TATTGTCTATGTTCAGTTTTCTGTTCCGCTCTTTTTGAGAGCTTGTTTAGTATATCGTACTTGTCGTTATTTGTCAAGCACTTTTTTTATTTATTTTTACTGTTTTTTGCTTTTTTCGTTACCTTTGTTTATTAGCAAAAGTAACTTTGTTAGTTTAACACGACATCTTGTTGTTGTCAACTTTTTTCTTTTAGTTTCGACTAATTTATTTGTCTTTCTTTAATCAGCCTTTTCACTATTCTCTCGAACAACTTTTATAGATTAACATAATTTTTGCTTGTTGTCAACTACTTTTTATTATTTTATTTTATTTTTTAACACTTCATTACTTTATTTCTGAAGCGCTTTTGTATTATAGCTTACCAACTTATCTTTGTCAATGCACTTTTTAACTTTTTCAGTTGACAATTTCTACCACTATATAATAAATAAAAAGCAACAACAATATTTATATTTATTGTCAGTTGCTTTTCATATATACCATTCTATTATTCTATTGCTGTCATAATCATTATCTCTGATTTTAAAAGCTTAGCTAAAAATGCCGCTGTTTCCGATCTACTTGCCATAACCATTGGTTTAACATTTCCGTTATCCCCTGTTAATACACTTTTTTGAGTAAAATATCCTATAGCTTCTATTGCATATTCCGATATTTTCTCTTTGTCCTTGTATATATTAAGAGAATCAGCATTAGGTTCATAGCTCACCATATTTAAAGCATCCAACGCTCTATATGTCATTACAAACAAGTCTTGTCTTGTTACTCCTTTTTCAGGTGCAAATATATTATAACCCACTCCATTTATTAAACCATATTTTTTAGCTGTAGCTATTTCATTATAATAGTAATCATTAATATAAACATCTTTAAAATTATCTGTTACATTTGCATTTGCAATTTCAAGTAAACGCATCAACATTAAAACAAAGTCTCCTCTTTTAATATTGACATTTGGATCGAACTTTCCATTATAACCGAGTATAATATTTCTTGATGCTATATACTTTATATGATCTTTTAAAGGATGTTCATTTATATCATTAAAACCTTTTTCATTATATGTTGTATAAAAACTTCCTGTTTTATTAGAAATACCTATTACTTTACCGTCGTAATATCGACTTCTTGGAACAATACTTTTTTTACCTACTGCTTCAGAGTACATTATAATATAATCTTCATTTTCATTTGAATTTTTATCATACTCCATTATATGATACTCATAATTTTGATTAGGAATCTCTACTTGTGTATCTGATTCTTTATTTAATTCTTTAATCAAATTAAACAGTCCCGGATTAGTTGAAAAAAACTTATATCTAAACATCATGTATCCATCAACGTATTCGCTTGTCCTATTTAAGTTTATTTGTCTTTCTATTTCATTTACACCATACCATGGACTTGTTGGATCTGTATTATATACTTTATATGCTGCTTGTCCTATATAAAGTTTTACATCTGTTTCCTTTACAACATCACTCCACCAATTTACTAATATTTTATAGTCAGCTGCTTCAAAACCTATATTCCAATAAATTTGCGGAACAATATAATCTACATAGTTTTGTTTAACCCAGTATCTTGAATCTGCATAAATATTTTTTAAAGATTCCCATCCTTTTGTATCACTTCCAAGAGGATTTGAAGATTTATTAGCCCAAATTCCTGAAGGGCTCACACCAAATTTTAAATTTGGATTTTTTGCATGAATAACATTATTTAAATCACTTATTAATAAGTTATTATTATTTATTCTCCAGTCATTTATGTTGGAAAAATTTCCACCATACTTTTCAAATGTTTTTAAATCATTATAATCTTTAACTGATGGATAAAAATAATCATCTAAATGTATACCGTCAACATCATAGTTGTCCAAAATTTCCTTAACTCCATCTACAATTAATTGACGTGCTTTAGGTTCTCCAGGATTAAAATACAAATTACCTTCTGAAGTAAATGTTAATTCAGGATAAAGCACTGCTGGATTGTTTAAAGAAAGAGCATTAATATCCGTAGGTTGCTTTGTAATTCTATATGGATTAATCCACGCATGTAGTTCTAATCCTCTATTATGTGCTTCTTCTATAAAAAAATTAAGAGGATCAAAATTATTTTCTGGAGCTTTTCCTTGAGTTCCAGTTAAATATTTAGACCATGGGAATATTTTAGAATTATAAATCGAATCCGAACTTGATCTAACTTGTAATATTATTGCATTAAATCCCATCTCTTTAGCATTGTCTAAAATTTTTATAGCTTCATTTTTTAAAGTTTCTTCATTTGTAGTAGGCTTAGTAGGATAGTCTAAATTAAAAATATTAGAAACCCATATACCCCTAAATTCTTTTTCTTCTATATTATCTTGAATTAAAAGAGCATTATCACTTACAATTTCTATTTCATTAATTACTTCATATGTTGAATTAACTTCATTAACTTTATTTGTTTCAAAGGTTTCAACATTTAATCCTTCATACTGATTAATTCCGAGCATTAGCTTTGTAGTTAAAAAAACAAGCAAAGCAAAACTTATCATTTTTTTATTTGTCATTTTTCCTCCTTGAGTAATTCAAGAACATTATGTTTATTGTAAATGATCCATATTTAATATGTATATAAACAAATATATAAATTATACTTTAATTATAATTTATTTACTGTTTTTTCTAAAGTGGTAAATAGTAGAAATATATATATTACTGGTAAGTATAATATTTGAATATAAAAAAATCAGGATTTAACAATCCTGATTTTTTTATAAGTGCGGATGAAGGGACTCGAACCCC
>DIVM01000218.1 GCA_002435835.1 Firmicutes bacterium UBA6132 | reverse complement strand
AAAGTTGTAAACACATCTTTTAGATAGTGCAAGTAAATATAAACATTTAAATTTATATTATATGTATTGTTAATAGCTATTATGAAATAAAAAATGGCCAAAAAATTATCCATTATAATTCCTTGCTATAATGAATCAGAAACTATAGAGAAAATAGTTAACAAAATTATTTCTGTTAATTTAGAAAATATAGATAAAGAAATAATAATAGTTGATGATGGTTCAGAAGAATCGACAGTCAGAATACTGGAAAATTCTGTTGAAAAAAGAGTTCAAAAAATTATTTATAAAAGTAAAAATGAAGGCAAAGGAGCTGCGATACATTCTGGATTAGAAATTTTTTCAGGTGATTTTGTAATAATTCAGGATGCTGATTTAGAGTATGATCCAAACGATTATGTTAAGTTATTAAAGCCGATTACTGATGGCTTTGCCGATGTTGTTTATGGTTCTCGTTTTATTGGAGGTCAACCTCATAGAATATTATTTTATTGGCACTCAAAAGGTAATAAATTTTTAACAAATCTTTCTAATATGTTCACGAATCTTAATTTAACCGATATGGAAACTTACTATAAGCTTTTTAAAAGAGAGATAATTAAAAGCATTAAACTAAAAGAAAAAAAGTTTGGATTTGAACCAGAGGTAACAGCTAAGATTGCGAGATTGAATTGTAGAATCTACGAAGTAGGTATTTCTTATTATGGCAGAACATATAAAGATGGAAAGAAAATTAATTGGAAAGATGGATTAAGAGCTTTATATGTTATTTTTAAATATGGGTTGATAAGAAGGAATAATTAAAATTTTACTATTATTAGCAGATTAATTATAGATATTAGAACTATTTTCTTAAAATATATAATTGCAATATATCATAATCAATTATAGATTTTTGGAATTCTTTTTCAATTTTTGAAAAACCATATTTTATAGGAATATCTGGATTTTCTATTAGCAGTTTATTAGTTATCACTAGAACATCTTTATTATTTTTTTCAAATAACTCTCTTGCTTGTTTAAATGCATTTTCTATATCAATTTTTTCACCACTTTTTGATATATCCTCAGATATTGAATTATATAAAAATCTACCATATTGTTTTAGTTCAGGATAATAGAACTTTTTTTGTAAATATGCGCTAACAACATTTGTATCCATGCACCTGAATCCCACAATAATAATATCATCCTTGTTAAAATTTTCTTCAATATATTTTGCAACTTCTTTTCCTTCTGTAAAGGGATATTTATACTCATAGTAAAAAGCTATTGAAGAACCTATTATTGACACTATTAAAAATATTGAAATAAATATATAAAAAATAGGCTTAAATAATTTATTATTGATTAGATATTTATCATCAGGTTCATTTTTTGATAACCATAAACATGCTATTAAAAGGATAATTATATTTCCGTAATGCCTTAGCACTCCCTTAAAAACAAAAAGAGGAATTAACAGCATTAATGAGGTGCCAGCAACGTAAATAAAAATCACTTTTCTTTTTAAGAAAAATATTGGAATTATTATTAAAATAATTGCCGGTATAATTGAATATAATAAATTGTGATAAATTAAATGCTGGGTAAAGAAATTAACATTTGTATACCAAAAAAGATAATTAATTCTTGGTATTGGTAAAAAAGCTGAGATAACGCCTCTTGGCACCAAACTGGAAGCATTATCTAAAAGTTTTATAGAATTATATGAAAAACCTTGCGTATTTTCGAAAAATTGCGGTCCTAATTGTAAAGATATTAGTACCCAACCTAATAAAATAATTAAGATAGATATTATTATATTTTTCTTTAATATTATTATAGATTTATTAGATTTATAATTCGTAATTAAATCTATAATAAAGTAGATTGATAGAATAAAAGAAATAATAACACAATAAATGTTTGTTTGTGCTAAAAATAGTAAAGTTATGCTAATAAAAATTATATTTTTAAATTTATTTTTATATAAAGCACAAAAAATAAAAATAAATAAAACTCCCAAACTATAATTTCTTGAAATTATTGAGTATTCATAAAATAAAAAATAACTGAATATAAATAATGCTGAAATTATTTTTTTATATGGAAAATATTTTAAAAATATAAAAATTGCTGTAGTTGATATGCCAAGGTGTATGATTTTTATTGCTTCTACGTTTAAAGTAATTTTTGATAAAAAGAATAATATTACATACCAAAGAAATGGATGGCCTTCGCTATCGCTTATATTTTTAATTAAATCTGTAAAATTATTACTATCAACAACTCTATCCCAAACGTTTATTTCATCATACCAAAATTCATGATGGATTATCAGAACGATGCTTAGAATTAAAAAAATTAAAGTAAGAACAATTGGGAAAAGGTTGTTCTTTAAAAATAAAGTAAATTTTTCTTTCCTATTTAAACTATAAGGATTCATTTTTAAATAAAATTATTTTTAATTATTTTCAATGATTTTATATTTTTTAATAATATTGCAAAATTCTTCTGAATCTAAAAATTCCTCCAGAATCTTTTTTCTTGATACATTATTTTCAAGCTGGTTTAGCCAACCGTTATATCCATTTTCATCAGGCTGTCTGTTTAATAAAGTCTCATAAAGCATATTTATGAATTCCGAGTCTTTTAGATTTGAGATATATATATTATTCTTATTAAAGATTTCAATAATATAGATCTTTATATCTAGAGAGCCATTTTTTAATTGTAATTTTAGTTCTACTAAATCATCGATATTGATTATTTTTCCACTAAAATTTTCATGAATTTTTTTTATAAGTAAAGAAATATCTCTATGAGTTATTTGGATTTCAGAATATGGGAATTCTTTTAATAAGGTCGGTTTCTCAAAATCATTTATATTATCTATCATGTTCCAAAGGAGAATTGTATCAATGTTCTGGCAGTAAGAATGGTTATAAATTATAAATAATCTTTCCGCATTATGAACATCATTCCCAAGGAAATAAAATGGTATTCCATATTTATCAAGATAATACTTCAGTGGCCATTCTGAAGGACATTCCAGCAATATTCTATCACTTGGCTCCAGTTTATCTTTTAAGTATAAAGAAATTTCTTCAGCATCCAGTAAAACACCTGTTTCTTCAGAAAAATAAACGGCTTTTGTTTTTATTTCCATGTAACCAAAACCAAAGAGAATGCTTAAAATTATTAAAGATATAATTATAAATACTAAAAGTTTTTTAATTTTTAATTTTGCAAATATTAATTTCATTAAAAAAATCAATCCTGCAGAACCCAGAATAAAAAATATCGGTAATAAAAATAACCATAATCTTTCAAACATCGTAGGCCTTTGGATAAGCAATACTGGTATCAGCCAGATAAGACATGGGTAAATAAGATTAATTTTTTTAAGTTTGCTTTTTTTAATATCAAATAATGATACCAGAACCCCGATAGCCAGAAGAATGCTAACAGAAAAATGAATATTTCTTGTCCATTGCAGCCATATTATTTTTAAACTTGATGGCAAGGTATTTAAAAAATTTAAAATTCCATGTGATTTTATTGCACTACTTACAATGCCTGTATCAAAATTTGAAAAAATTATTGCAGGAGTATAAGCAATAACCGTAAGAATTATTGTGAGAATCAGACTAAATAAGGAATTTTTAAATATAGTTATTCTTTTTTGTTTAGACTTTTCAGAAATAATAATAAGCAATACTAAAACCAAAAGAATTCCATAAGAATATAGATAGGTCGGGATAGTGAAAAAACCTAAAAAATTTATGAAGCCAAAGATTACCCATCCGGTTTTATTATCATTATTTTTCAGATATATTATCAAAGACAACGACAATAGAAAAAATAATGTGATTAATGTATAACCCCTAGCATTGACTGAATAGCTTATAAGAGGGGATGATATTGCTGTAAAAGCAGATGCAATCAATCCAACATTTTTATTATAGAATGA
>DIVM01000014.1:3744-4073 GCA_002435835.1 Firmicutes bacterium UBA6132 | reverse complement strand
GTGCTTAATGTTATCATCTGGATCTCATTTCATGGAGTTCCCCTCGTGGGTTTGCCTCAAGCTGAAGATGTAAAAAGTATTTCTGTTACCAAAAACAGCTCACAAGAAAGAGAAGTTACCACACAAGAGGATATAAAACTGCTCGTAAATGCTGCAAAACTTCTAAATTACCGCCTTTTGGGCGAAACAGAAGGCAGCCCCATTATTACAGTTACCTATCATCTTAAAGATGGTGATGATGTGACGATCAAAGCTAATAATACTTCAATGTGGTGGCATGGTAAATCACATCCAATAAAAGAAACGGACATGTTTATTAACATTGTGCA
>DIVM01000014.1:0-3728 GCA_002435835.1 Firmicutes bacterium UBA6132 | reverse complement strand
CCATTATGTTTATAGTCAGTCATTTAAGATTATATTTAATACCAAGTATTCATATTAGAGCATAAAAGGGAGAAAAAATATATGGAAAAACATCTTTATTCAATACTTGCAGTGTTTCCAACGCCGAATATCGAAGAAACCGCTAAGTATTATAACGAAGTTATGGGATTTAGAATGGTTAAGTATTTAGATGTAAAAGAACCCCACATATGCCTTTACCGTGATCGTGTGGAAATAATACTGACTAAAGCAAATAGCGATAGAATCTATACAAATAGAGAACTCTACGGGTATGGGGAAGATTCATATTTTATTTCGGACAATCAAGAAGAATTACAAAATGAATTCATAAGTAAAGGTGCCAAAATTGTCCGTCCGCTTCATATGACTGATTATAATAATTTGGAATTTGTTTTAGAAGATATTGACGGACGGTGGATTGCTTTTGGAATGAAACAAAAATAACATTTTAAAATATAAGGAAAAGTGATTACGAGAGGTAAGCACATGAAATAAACTGGAGAGGTGTTAGTTTGGAAGATTTATATAAAATGATTAAACCTCTCTTAAATCAAACTATATTATCTAAATATAAGTTCGGTTTTGCAGGGGAGGTGTATATTGAGTCTGATAAATTTGAAGAAGAGTACAACCAATATCTTCCGATGTTAGAGAAGTATTTTAGTCTGAAAAAACCGTATTACTGTAACAGAAATTATACTTATTATTCAACGGATTTGATTGAAACAACAAACTTAGTAAAAAATGTAGCATTAGATGCACCTATAATTTTAAATTTAGAAATATCTTATGATAATAAAAGATATATTATATTCTCACTCACGGAATATATGTTGTCATGTATAGCAAAATTAGTTGGTGTCATATTCTCCTATACATCTTTGGATCATAATTATTATAAAGCGCTCAAAGAATACCTGATAGATTTGACTGATTATATCACTCAAATTATTTTTAATGAAGAATTAAATCAATTTCCACCGTTATCTTTTGACTTAATTGATAGTATAATATCAGATATGAGGGAACTTAATATATCTGATGTCCGTGAATATTCAGAGATGGACAATATTCTTATTATGTTTATTGCTTATTTTGCATTATGTGATTATATTGGAGAACACGATATTATCATTTCACCATTACAGGGGGCCGCACTAATACCACCATTTTTTATATCTATGCAAAAATACACCAATTTCATGAATCGGTATTCTGGTTTGGCAGGTTATGATTATGTCAGGTTTTCAAAATATGATAATACTCATTACTGTGAATTATCCCTGCCAGACCAGGTGCATTCATTGAGTATACAGTATCCGGAGAGTACGAATATTTTATTGATAGATGATAATACAGGTACTGCAACTACGCTAAAATCTATTAAACAAGAATTGTTAAAATATTTTAAAAACATCTCCACTTGTGCATTAGAGTATTATTGGGAAGGAAAAATTTTTAGAACTGATTATCCGGCGTTTCAACTAGATGAAATAGATTTAATAACGCCCCTTTGCTACAGATATTTTAAAATACTTGAGGAACATTTAGAATTCCTAAAGAATGGAAAAGATATTAACATCCGGTATAATTTAATCAAGTTTAGTAAAATAAATATGATTTATGATAAAATAGACTACTGTCTATATATAAATAATAATTGTACAGAAACTTCAACAAAGACAAGAATTTTGAATATTTACGAGAGGATTAATGAGGTAATGGATATTTTCTCAAAAATAAATGATTGAATAAAGTAAAATTATAAACTGTGAATATCATGGGGGCTGTAACAATGGTGAGGAAAGAAAAATATTTGTATTTTTATTTATTTCTATTTTTGCTGATGACATTAGGTGCTTTTGTATGGCAGATGTTTTTTCCAAATGTTTCAGAAACTTATTCGGTATGGAGGATGAGTCGTGGCTGGCAGACCGAAATTGCTTTATGGAATGTCGGGATTGATACTGGTATTATGATAACACTGATCAGGCATAACATTGAATATGCAAAAATACTCACGCTTATCTCGGTTGTACTTTGCATTTTATTAGGAGGACACCACCTTATTTACGCACTTACTACAACTAACGGCAATAACACTTTGCATTGGATAGGCGCAATTGAGGTGTTTTTTATAGGAGGAGGGGCTGGAATATTTGCCCTTATTAAGTCTAACTGCGGCGAGGAGAAATAGTTGTGAAGAGAAAGGTAGTAACAATATGTGGATCAGTAAGGTTTTGGAATAAAATACAAGAGATGTCTGAAAGATTAGAATTAGAAAATGAATATGCTGTAATAGGAATTATACCACATGTTATGGATAGAGAGTTAACAGAACATGAAAAAGATACATTAGGTGAATTACATAGAATGAAAATCGATTTGTCAGATGCAATTTTTATTGTAAATGTTGATGGCTATATTGGAGAAAGTGTAAAAAAAGAAATAGAATATGCTAAACAAAAAGGAAAAGAAATAATTTATTTAGAAAGTGCTGATTAAGCAAATTTCAATCTATTAATAGCATAGGAGGAAATATTTATGGATAATTTCCACGATATAGAGACTAATAAAGAAGGAGCTAGTAAAGCAGAGCTTGAAACAGCAGGTATTGGAATGAGAATTGGCGCATTTATAATTGACCATTTTATTATAGTTGGGGTTTTAGTGTGCCCATCATTAATATTTACGTTTAGCCATATTCAAAGGGACCCTGCTAAAGCATGGACTATGCTTCCTGTAATAATGCTGATGTCATTTTTAGTTTACTTTCTAAAAGATATTATTAATGGGGCAAGCCTGGGAAAGCGTGCATTGGGATTGACAGTAAGAAGCAAATTTGATACATCGGAAGTACCATCTGTTTCAAAGCTTTTTTTGAGGAATATCCTTACGTTTGTATGGCCGATTGAATTTCTCGTTCTTGTATGCGGTGCGAAGAAAACGAAATTAGGCGACCAAATAGCGGGTACAAACGTTTACAGGGTGTCTAAGAAACCCCAATTAGCTATTATTGTTGTTACAGCGATTTTGGGGTTCGCAATTTTTTCGTCTTCGCTTTTCTTTGGAATATCATCAATATTTAAAAATGACGACTCTTATAAAATGGCAGTGAGCTACATCGAAGCAAGTCCGGAAGTCACTAATATAGTCGGAAACATTGAAGGTTTTGGCTATACGCCTACTGGAAGTCTTAATTATTCCGGAGGCTACGGTCAGGCTTTTTACTCAATTAAAGTCATAGGCAGTAAGAACACTGCTTATGTTCATATAAAAATGGAAAAGAAACTTGATAAAGATTGGGAAATAGTTTACCTTGATTACAGTAAATAAGCATATGGTGAGAAATATGACGATGACTATAATTATGATTTTGGTTGATATTAGTACAGCAATTATAATGTTTCTAATGGGCTGGGGGTTCTACAGATCTAATGGAAAAGCATCAATGTTTCTAACAGGATATAATATGCGGTCCGAGAAAGAGAGAAAAACACATGATGAAGAAGTGAGTATGTGCAAAAATTATGGAATGCGAATGATGATAATGGCAGCTCCATTCATAATAGGTGCAGTTATTGATTTTTATAAAGGTGGAGCAGGTTGTACATTTGCATGGATAGTATGGACTATTTTGTTTGTTCTTTTAGTAATAAAAAGGTATCAATTAGAGGGTTGATAATTTTACAGGGGAGGACATGAAT
>DIVM01000080.1 GCA_002435835.1 Firmicutes bacterium UBA6132 | reverse complement strand
ACTTTGCTAAACGAGGTTTTCTACAACAATCTATGAATAGTCAAAGTATTGCACCAGAAATTTTTCTATCAATATTCAATTATGTCTCCCTTGATGGTCTAATAATTAATGAATTAATAAGACGTGTATCTAGTTTCAAACCAAAAATTGCTGTGTTACAAACACGAAATTTTGAATTAATTCTTTATAATATTCAAGAGTCTCGTAATATGGTATATAGTGTAAACAAACTTAAATATTTCCATACTAGAGATTATTTTCGTAATATTTGTAACAGAAAAGTAATTTCTTTATCTGATAATGGTTGGCTTGTAAGTAAATACTCTGTGAATAAAGATCAGGAGATGGATGGCCAAAATTTATCAGAATTATAATTGATTGAATCCTTATTATCTATTGTAAATAAATAAGTTTACAACAATGCAATTAATAAAAGAAATATATTGCATCAACTCTAAAAACATCATTCATGTAATCTAATGTTAATATTGTGAATTTATTCATGTAGTTTAGTGTAAAATAATGGAAAATAAATACAGATTTTTACACGAATCAAAAAAACTAACGTAAATACTAAGTGTTAGAAACTATATAATTTAGAAAATTTTATAAAAGTTCTGTCGTGTTTTTAACATAACTTAAATTATACTTAATATTAGCTGATATCCATTTCTTCTTGGGAGTATTTTAGCATTTGCCATCTCCTATCTTCGTCACCTCCTATGTGTTTGATGTTATATTGTTGATTTCTTTAAAGAATGTGGTAAAATTTATACCACAAAATAAATGGGGGTTACTATGTTTGGAAAATATATTAAGGAAAAAAGATTGAAACTAGATCTAAGTTTGAGAGAATTTTGTAAGAAAAATGGTTTAGATCCAAGTAACTGGTCAAAGCTAGAAAGAGAAGTTTCGAAACCACCTACTAATAAGAAAATATTAAATGAATTTGCTGGATATTTTGATATTGTTGAAGGAACTGAAGAATATCAAGAATTTGCTGATTTTGCTAGTATTGATCAGGGTAAAATTCCAATGGATTTATTGGAAAACAACAAGATTAAAGATTATCTTCCCATATTTTTTAGAACTGCAAGAGATACAAAACCTACTGAAGAAGAATTATTGGGCATAATTAAATCGATACAAGCAGCTTATGAACCAGAAAATTGATTATTCGAAGTTAAAAGTTCCCTTTTTAGATTTTTCCTTTATCCACAACAAAGCAGATGAAATTCGAACCAATAATTACCGAAATAAAATACCTATTGAAGCTGATTTAATATCCGAAAAATTAGGTTTTGAAATAATACCGGTACCCTATCTTTATCGAAATATTCACAATGATGCGTTTTTGGCAGAAAAAGAAAAAAGTATATTCATTGATTCAGAAAGATATTTTGAAACAAGTTATTGGTTTAGAAGTAATTTCTCAATTGCACACGAATTAGGACATTTTTACTTACATCAAAATTTTGCATCTTTTGAAAGCATATCTGACTATTTATCATTTCATAAAATGATACCTGAGCAAACAAGCAAAAGACTTGAAATGCAAGCAAATGAGTTTGCTGGAAGATTGTTAGTACCTCCTCAATTCTTAAAAACAGAAATTTATAATGTTTTAACTTCAAACTATGATGAGGATAATTCATTTAGTGATCTATCAGATAAAATTGATTATATATCTGCTAAGATTCAAAGTAAATTTGAAGTTAGTAAAGATGTTATCAAAATCAGAATAGAAAAAGAAAAAATTGAAATACCTTAAGAGACAAGGAGATAGTTAACTTATCTACACATTAATAACGGTAGAAAATAATTGACTTTACTCTTAAAGCGATAATCAAGAATTGTATTAAAATTAGTACTGTTAGTTTCCTCATATATATCATTATTTTATATTGCAACTTCTTTACCATTCTTCGTGCAATTGGGGTAAAATTATTTTTCTCATAAAGTCTAATCGCGCTTTTATCCGTTTCCCATACCAATAACTCAAGGTATTGATGATTCTTTGATTTTGCTATTCTTTCTTTTTGAAGCATTTTATCTAAATTAATTATCATTCCTGTAATCTAATGTAAATTTTATTAATTTATTCATGTCGTTTAGTGTAAAATAATGGTAATAAATTATTGATTTTGACATGAATAAATCATATACTAACGTTAACACTGAGTTTTAGGAGTATTGAGATGTATAGGAAAATTGATAAATATCTCTTAGAATGGAAGAAAAATCCTTACCGAAAACCTTTGATTCTGCAGGGAGCTAGACAGGTGGGAAAAACATATTCTATTCTAGCTTTTGGACGTGAGAATTACGAAAATGTTGCTTATTTCAATTTTGAGACCAATCCTCAACTCAATGAAACTTTTAATGAGAACATCAAGCCTAGCTATTTAATACCAATACTATCCCACATTTCTGGTCAAACCATTATAAAGGAGAAAACGTTAATTGTGTTGGATGAGGTACAATTGTGTGAACGTGCATTAACATCTCTTAAATATTTTTACGAGGATGCTCCAGAATATCACATAGTTGTTGCGGGAAGCTTACTTGGTGTTGCTGTTAATAGGGAACATTTTTCCTTCCCAGTTGGGAAAGTAGATATGAAGAATTTGTATCCAATGGACTTTGAAGAATTTATGCTTGCCTGTGGAGAATCTAAGTTGGTTACACAAATCAAAAAGTGTTTTAAGGAAGATACTCCAATGCCTTCTGCGCTTCATCAAGATTCTCTTATGTATTATCGTCAGTATTTAGTTATAGGTGGTTTGCCTGAGTGTGTGAATAAGTATCTTGACAACAAAGATTTCATTCTAGTACGTAACACGCAAAAAATGATCCTGGTTAGTTATCTCAATGATATGAGCAAATATAACTCGCAGAACGAAATTAAGAAAACTAGACTTGTTTATGATAACATCACTGTGCAACTTTCCAGGAAGAATACAAGGTTTCAATATAAACTGATCAAAACAGGTGCAAGAGCTGCTGAATTTGAGAATGCAATTGAATGGCTTACTTTATCTGGTATAGTGACTCGTATCTATTGTGTAGAATATCCAAAGAAACCACTTGAAAACTACCGAGATATAGATTCTTTCAAAACATATGTATCTGACGTTGGTCTCCTTTGTGCTAAGAAAGATATTGTTCCTGAAGATGTACTATTGCAATCAAATGAGATGGATGATTTTAAAGGTGGTATGGTCGAAAATTATGTCTGTTGTCAACTCACTGCGAATGAATATCGAAGCTATTATTGGATATCAGAGCGTAGCGCAGAAATAGATTTCATAATACAAAGGGAGGGTAAAATAATACCTATAGAAGTGAAATCAGCAGATAATACAAAAGCAAAGAGTCTTGAAATCTACATTAATAAATACAAACCAGAATATGCAATTAAGTTGTCCGCTAAGAACTTTGGTTTTGAGAATGGAAAGAAAACAATTCCATTATATGCAGCATTTTGTATATAGTAGTTTATTAAACAAAAAAGCATTAATAAATTAGAGTTTTTTCACCATTCTTCGCGCAATTGGGGTGAAATCATTTCTTTCATAAAGCTTTATTGCACTCTTATTAGTTTCCCATACCTGTAGGTCTAAATATTGATGATTCTTTGATTTAGCTATTCTTTCTGCTTCCTGCATCAAGGATTGTCCTATTCCGAGGGATCTATACTCAGGATAAACTTCTATGTATTCAATTACTGAATAAGGAGCATGTACAAGATCATCTGTATGTGCTTCAAGCCAAACTGATAGTAATCCTACTAATTTATTATTGATACATGCAACGATAATGTCATGATCTGAATCTTCAACCATCTCTTCAATATTATTTTCTACCATATCAAGAGTTAATGTTAAATCAGAGAGTTTACATATAGGGGGGACGATATCATTTAAGCTATTATTTATTATATTGAAATGTAAAAGAGCAATTTCTTTAACA
>DIVM01000206.1 GCA_002435835.1 Firmicutes bacterium UBA6132 | reverse complement strand
TAAAATAATTAAGACTTTAAAAAATAATTATTCAAATTTAAATATCAAAATTTCTATCTTAATAAATTGTATAGCAAATAAAGTTTAGTATTATTAATTCAATATGAGTGAATATTTTTTTGTTGTTAATCCCACAGCTGGAAAATACAAGACCAAAGAAGTTTTCCCCTGTTATGAAGAATTATTTAAACAAAATAATCTAAAATACACTGCAATTTATACTAAAGAGCCAGGCGAAGCTACTATTTTAGCTAAAGAAAATGCAAAGAAAGACATGATTGTTGTAGTTGTAGGTGGAGATGGTACTGTTAATGAAGTAGCAGCTGGAATAGTTGGAACAGATGCTTATTTTGGAATAATTCCGTTAGGATCAGGTAATGACATTGCTGCATCTTTCGGGATTACAAACGATAACGCAATGGATGTACTTCTAAATGGAAAACCTTATACTACCGATTTAGCTACAGTAAATGATAAGGTATATCTCGGTGTAGCAAGTTGTGGACTTGATTCAGAGGTTAATAAGACTGCAAATTATTTAAGTAGAAAATTAAGATTTAAAAATGCTTATGTGATAGCTCTTTTTATTACATTATTAAAATTTAAGCCTTATCATTTAAAGATCAATTTTCCAGACTCAAGCATAGAAGGTGAATATATGCTTATTGCAGTTGGACATGGCAATATGTATGGAGGGGGCATGATTATTGCCCCTAAGGCAAAGAGAAATGATGGTCTTTTAGATGTATGTTTAGTAAATAAAATATCAAAATTTCTTCTAATAAAGATATTCCCTTTAATATTCACAGGAAAACATATCGATCATCCAAAAGTAGATTATTTTCAAGTTCCATACCTTGATATTGAAGGAGATGGATTAATCTTTGGTGACGGTAATGAATTAACATCATTACCTACAAGATATGGATTTTTTTAATATAAAATTAATGTTATAGTTCCTGCTAATTATTATGTTTAAGATATTTAGAAACATAATTTTAAGTTAAAATAAATCATTTTTTAGAAAAGAGGGAAAGATGAAAAAATTATTATTAATTTTTCTCGTATTACTAATCTCTTCAGGAATAATTTTAAGCTGCAGTAAAACAAGCAATGATGGTGTAAGAAATTTAGAGGGTATTAGCGATCAAGCTTATGGAGGAGCTTCTAAAAATGAAACTTCTTCCACACCTCCAAATGAAACACCAGCCTCAAATATGCCAAGAAAAATAATTCAGGATGGTAGTATAGAAATAGAAGTTGAAGACCCCTATGTCACATATGAAACTATTTTTGCTAAAGCTACTGAATTCAAAGGTTATATCTCAAACTCAAATAAAACAATAGAATCTAATTTAAAGAGATCTTATATCGAGGTAAAGATTCCGTCCCTAAATCTGATTAATTTTATGAAGTATATTGAAACATTGGGTACAGCAAAAAATTCATATATATCTACTAACGAAATTACGAAAGATTATTACGATACTCAGGGAAGACTTACCAATGCTATTCGTCAGCAAAATGTTTATCAGCAAATTATGGATAAATCAAAAACAATAGATGAAATACTTAAGGTGCAAGTAGAGCTGGATAGGATTCAGGAGAGGATTGAGCAGTTAAAAGGTCAAATATCTCTCTGGGATAACATGGTTGAACTTTCCACTGTAAGAATTACTATAAAGCAAAATCCACGTATTGCAGAAGTTCAGAATCCGTCTAAATGGAATCCTTTATCTTTCAGAGATTGGGGAGTCCATATTAAAAAAAGCTTTATTTCAAGCTTAAACAGCATTGTTATTGTTATACAGTGGCTAATAATAATCTTTACCAGGCTTATTGCATGGATAATACTTGCATTGATAATTCTTATAATTGTCGGTTTTATAAGAAAAATAATTAAACAGAAGAAATAATGGAGGGTATTATGAAAAAAATATTGATAATTTTTGTAATTATGTCACTTTTTTTCTCCTTTTCATTCTCCAGCTCTATCTTAAAGGCAGAAGAACAGATTGATATTTTTGAAAAAGTACTCTCTGATTATGGTTATAAAAAGGATGATATAAAATATGATCCAGATGTATTGGAGTCAATGGTAAAAACAGATGCTAAAATGGCACTTCCCTGGTTTCTAAGATGGTGGAAAAATCCACTTAAAGTTCCGATGCTTGTAAAGCAGGTTCTAAACGGAATCAATGGCTCATGGAGCCTTAAAAATGGTTTATTTCAGGAATTTCTTGGAGGAATGTCAAGAACAGGCAATGTTGCAATGTATCTACCAGAATCAAAACTTGAACCATATCCAATAGACAAGGATGAACCTCTTCTTGATGGTATAAAACATATTTACTCAAATTTAGGTTATGATTTTAGTGAATCAAGAGCTGAAATAGTACGCAAAGAAATAGGAGAAACTCCAAAAGAAGTACAATATGTTCTTGCAGATTATCTATATTCATCTGCTAATGCTTATCGATACAGAAACAGAGCATTAAGAAATTGGCCTAAGGATAAATGGGATGAAGCTTTTAAAACTGCTCTTTCTCTTTCTACAGACGTTGGAGAGATAAAGGATGCAGATGCATTAATATGGGATCTAAGCGAAAAATTTGATTATAAAGATTTATATTATGGATCGATTCCTTTGATATATTCTATATTTAAAATAGAGAACATAGTTAATGAAACTAATCCTGAAAAGAAGATAGATATTTCAAAAATAAATTTAGAGATTCCAACTCCACTTGGTAAAATTGCCTTTCATAGTGGAAATATTAACAATGAATATATTGGGGATGATTATCTATTAATAGTAGATCTTGATGGTAATGATAAATATAATGGGGCTGCTGCTGCAACACCTACCCTGGATCATCCAATATCTGTGATTCTTGATTTTAATGGCAATGATTCATATTTATCTACAGATAGAGATAAGGCTTCTCAGGGAACTGGTGTTTTTGGGAATGGAATATTAGTTGATTACCTTGGTAATGATACATACAAAGCTTATGATAATGCTCAGGCTGCTGCAACATGGGGAGTAGGACTGCTGTGGGACAAAGGCGGAGACGACAGCTTCTCTGCAAGAATATTCAGTCAGGGAGCTGGACAATTTGGAATTGCAAATCTGGTAAATATTGGCGGCAATGATACTTATTATGCATT
>DIVM01000075.1 GCA_002435835.1 Firmicutes bacterium UBA6132 | reverse complement strand
AAATTTGGTGCTCATTGCGGTTGACCTACCATCCATTTCTCGTTTTCCTACTGAAAGTAGATTTAACGCGTATGAGCGCAGTCTCATTCACCAATATATTTGCTCGCTTTTGCTCGCATATATTGGGAATTCGTTGCGTTTGACCTACCAACCATTAGTTCTTCCCTCCGGTCGAACTAATGGGGTTAGGTCATAAAAAAAACAAACATATATTAAATGATATGTTTGTTCTCATATTTAAATACAATATTTATTTGTAAATTACTAAGTTAAATTTTTTCAACGCATATTTCTAATACTCTGTTTGCTTCAGCTTTTGTAACAGTAATATCTAAATTTTTAAATATTATTTTTCCACCTTCATCTGGAATTTCCTTAAAGATCATTGTTAACCAACCATTTACTGTTGTAACATCTAATTTTTCGTCAACTTCAACTCCAAATAAATCAAGCATGTCATCAATATCAGCATTGCAAGAAATTAGGTACTTATCATCTTCTATTTTTTTAAACCACTCTATTACTTCATCATGTTCATCCCATATTTCACCAACAAGCTCTTCTATTATGTCCTCCATTGTAACAAGGCCTGAAGTACCACCATACTCATCTATAACAATTGCCATATGTGCTTTAGAACGCTGTAAATCTTTTAGCAGTTCAGAAATTTTTTTATTTTGGGTTACATATAAAACATTAGAAATAAGTTTTTCAAAATCTTTTTCTTTTCTGTTTATGGCTTGATAAAAATCTTTTTCGTGAATTACTCCTACAATTTGATCTATATTATCTTGATATACAGGAAGTCTTGAATATCCACTCATTAAAAACTTTTCTTTTATTTCTTCAATAGTATCTTCCATATCAATAGCTTCAATATCAATTCTTGGTGTATAAATATCTTCAACGACAACTTCATTAAATTCTATTGCAGATCTAATTAAATCACTTTCGCTTTTGTTAATAAAACCTTCATTTTCTACTTCATCAATCATTGTCATCAAATCTTCTTCTTTTACGTTTGGCTGACTATCTGATTTATATAATTTATTAATAATATTTTTAAATTGTGCTAAAAATAAATTTAAAGGTTTAAAAATAATTGTAAAAAAACTAATTAGCGGAGATGAAAACATAGCATAATTATCAGGGGATTTTCTTGCCACATTTTTAGGCAATATTTCTGCAAATATTAATATTATAAACATCATAATTACGGATGAAATTATTATTCCCACATTTCCATAACGTTTAATAAAAATAAATGCGGCTAACGAAGTAGCTGCAACATTTACAATATTATTACCTATAATTATAGTTGACATTAAATTATCAAAATCGTCATCTAATTTTAAAACTAAATTTGCTTTTTTATTTCCCGATGATGCTAAATTTTTAATACGAATTTTATTAAAAGAATCAAATGCTGTTTCTGTAGCTGAAAAATAAGCTGACGCAATTATTAAAAAACTTAATATAATGACCTGACTTATCCCGTCACTTTCCATAATTCTATAACACTCCTATTTTTATTTATATATCTATAGTATAAAAAATATTCTTATTGTTGTCAATTACTTTATAAACTATTAATACTTATTTGGTAATTTATAGAAAAAAATTATTAACACCATTTTTAAGTCCAAGGCAAACAAACACTGAAAACGTATGCTATAAATTTAGTAAAACTTAAGAATTTGTTAATAGTTTTATTTAAAAATAGTGCTATACTACAAAGAGAATAAAATCAAAAAGATTAAGAAACAATTGGAGGTTAAAATTGTTATCATTTATAAAAACATTTAATTTAATAATTTTATTAATATTTACATTATTTTACTTATACCAGGCATATTATGTGTTAATTGCACTTTTTGCGAAAAAAAGAGAATTAAACTGTGATAAACAACATAAGTATGCAGTTGTAATAGCAGCAAGAAATGAAAGTGCTGTAATCAGCCATTTATTAAAAAGTATTAAAAAACAAAAATATCCTTCTGAATTAGTAGATATTTTCGTAGTAGCTGATAATTGTACTGATAATACAGCAGATGTTGCAAGAGAATCTGGTGCTATTGTTTTTGAAAGATTTAACAAACAACAGGTTGGTAAAGGATATGCTTTAGATTATGCTTTAAAAATAATTAAAAGCGAATATGCAGCTTCAAAATATGAAGGATATTTTGTTTTTGACGCTGATAATTTATTAGATGAAAACTTTATAGCTGAAATGAATAAAGTATTTGATAATGGATATAAAGTATTAACATGTTATAGAAATTCAAAAAATTATGATACAAACTGGATTTCAGCAGGATATTCATTATGGTTTTTAAGAGAAGCTAAATTTCTTAACAATTCAAGAATGATGTTAAAAACTGGATGTGCTATTTCAGGTACTGGATTCTTAGTTCATGATGATATAATAAATAAAAACGGTGGATGGAAACATCACTTATTAACAGAAGATATAGAATTTTCAATAGATTGCGCAATAAATGGAGAATTAATAGGTTATTGCGATAAAGCAGTATTATATGATGAGCAACCATATATTTTTGAACAATCATGGAATCAAAGATTAAGATGGGCTAAAGGATTTTATCAAGTTTTCGGAAAATACGGTAAAGATTTATTTATAAACTTATTTAAAAATAAAAACTTTAGTTGCTATGATATGTTAATGACTGTAATGCCTTGTTTAATATTATCAATAGCTAGTGCCATGGTTAATTTAGCTTTTTTAACAGTTGGTTTAATGAATATAGAAATATCACCTATGATTATTGAAGAAACATCAAAAGCTATAATTATGGCTGGTCTTAACTCATATTTAGTATTATTTGCAATAGGTACATTAACAACAATAACAGAATGGAAACAAATAAATTCAACAGCATTTAAAAAGATTATGTATTTATTTACTTTCCCAATATTCATATTCACATATATACCTATTTCAATAGTTGCATTGTTTAAGAAAATTGAATGGAAACCAATCACTCATAGCATTACAAAAACAATCGAAGAAGTTAGACAATAAAGTAAATAAAAGATTATTAAAGTGCACCTCCAAAATTTGGAGGTGCTTTTATTTTGGCAATGCATATAATTAGTTTTCTGATATCTAATCTACCAAGTTTATCATATAAATATTTAATTGAGTTCGTAAAAGTACAACTATTCGGCGGTTTAGTTTAAAGACAAAATTTTAAAAATATACTACAATGAATTTGTCTTGAAGTAATAAACGAAATATGAAATCGTTTTGCAAAACAAAAACAATCATTTTAGGAGGAAAAAATTATGGATATTAAAATGGAAAGAAAATTTGATGGAATAAAAACTTTTAAATTTATTCTCTACGCTTTGTTTGGTATTTTTATGTTTTTCGTAACAATTAGAGTTAATGGTTTAAATTCAATACCATTGGATCATATTGTAAATGCAATTAAAAAAATACCTTATTTCGGACCAGTATATGCTGGAATAATTGTAACTGTGGGAGGTGTTCTTCCTTTTATTAACAAAACGTGGAATAAAAGCACATCATCAACTGTATTTTCACTATTGAAATTATTAGGTATCGTATTTGTATTTATGGGAATTTTTAATGTAGGTCCTGCGTTATTGATGGAAGCAGATGTAATTCCATTTATTTATAATAAAATAGTTATTTCAGTAACTACAATAGTTCCAATTGGTTCCATATTCCTTGCATTTTTAGTTAATTACGGATTAATGGAATATATAGGTGTATTTATGCAACCTGTAATGCAACCTCTTTGGAAAACTCCAGGCAGATCTGCAATAGATGCAGTAGCATCATTTGTTGGTAGCTATTCATTAGCTTTATTAATTACAAACAGAGTTTATAAAGAAGGAAAATATACTGGCAAAGAATCAGCAATAATTGCAACAGGATTTTCAACAGTTTCAGCTACATTCATGGTTATAGTAGCAAAAACTTTAGGTATCATGGAACATTGGCTGTTATATTTCTGGCTAACATTAGTAGTTACATTTATAGTTACTGCTGTAACAGGAAGAATTTATCCTTTGAGCAAAAAACCTGATACTTATTATGAAGGGCAAAAAGGTGATCCTGAAAAGTTTGTTACTGGAAACAGATTTAAATTAGCATATAAAGAAGGTATGGCTGCTTTTGACAAAGCTCCTACAATTATGAAAAGCATTGTAGATAATTTAAAAGATGGTATAAATCTTGCCCTTGCCATAGGACCGACACTTATGTCAGTTGGTGTATTAGGTATACTTTTAGCTAAACATACACCTATATTTGATGTAGTAGGATACATTTATTATCCTTTCACATTGTTAACTCAAGTTCCAGAACCATTGCTTGCAGCTAAAGCCAGCGCTTTAAGCATTGCAGAAATGTTTTTGCCATCGTTAATTGTTACAGAAGCACCTATTATAACTAAATTTACAATTGCTGTAGTGAGCGTTTCAGAAATATTATTTTTCTCTGCATCAATACCTTGTATGATGGCGACAGAAATTCCGCTTTCTATGAAAGATTATTTATTGATTTGGGTGGAAAGAGTTATATTGACAATTTTATTTACAGTACCTGTATTGCATTTTATATTTTAAAATATAGCATTCATATAAAAAAAGAACCTTTTATAACATATTTTATGTTTTAAAAGGTTCTCTTAATTTAAATGCATAAAGTTTTCGTTGTCTATTGCACTAATTTTTATTATTTTTCTTATAATCAGTTGGAGTCATTCCCGTATATGCTTTAAATACTTTACTGAAATAATGCTGGCTCTTATATCCAATTCTGTCCGATATTTCTAACACTGTTAAATTAGAATTTGAAAGTAGCAAAGAAATAGCTTTTTCCATTCTGATTTTAGTAAGCAAATCTGAAAAACTCATATTTGTTTTGTTTTTTATTATGCGTGTTAAATATGATTCGCTGATATGAAGTTGTTTAGCAATTGTGTTTAATGAAAGTTCACTGTCATTATAATTTTTGTATATGCAATCAATGGCTTTTTTCTGAACAGTTGGATTTTCATTTGTCAGTTCTTCAGCAAATACTTTTTTTTCTTTTGCATAATCATTGCATGCATTTTCTAAAACAGAAAACAAATTTTTTTTATCAATTGGCTTAAGCAAATAATCATATGCTTTTAATTTTATTGCTTGTTGTGCATATTCAAATTCATCATATCCTGAAATAATAATAAATTTAGTTAATGGCAGTGTTGGCAATATTTCTTTGATGACTTCTAAGCCTGTCATACCGGGCATATTTATATCCATTAACACTATTTCAGGCTGAATATCATTAATTTGTTGATATGCTTCAAAACCATTTGAAGCCACTCCTGCTATTTCAAATTTTGAATTGGCAGATTCAATTAAACTTTTAAGTCCGTTCCTTATTATTAATTCGTCATCACATATAATTATTTTATACATTAGTATTCTCCTTATTAACAGGAATTTTTATTGTAATGCTTGTTCCTTCATTTTTTGTGCTTTGTATAGATATTCCATAATCATCCCCATAATGCAAATAAATTCTTTGGCTGACATTATACAGACCATAGTTGTCACTTGTTAAATGTTCTTTTAAATTATTTATGATATTATTTAGTTTTTCTTTAGGAATTCCCACACCGTCATCAGAAACAACTATATTTAAAATATTTTGTTCTTCAAAAATATTAACTGTAATAATACCTTTATTAAGTTTTGGTTTTATACCATGATAAATAGCATTTTCAATTAAAGGCTGAATAATTAATTTTGGTAAATAGCAAGAATATAAATTTCTCGAACAATTAATTTTATAGTCTAAAATATCGCTATATCTGTAATGCTGTATGGTCAAATAGCTGTTAACATGTTCTAATTCTTTTTCAAGAGGGATAAATTCTTTTCCTTTGCTTAAAGAAATCCTGAAAAATGAAGAAAGTGATAAAATTAAGTCCGATATTTCATCAGCACCATATTCTAATGCTTTCCATTGCAAAGTATCTAATGTGTTATATATAAAATGAGGGTTGATTTGAGACTGCAAAACTTGAAGTTCTCTTTGACGTTTTTCTTTTTGTTCACTATAAACTTGATTCATCAACTGCTTTATATCTGTTACCATATCATTAAAATCATCTGCAAGCCCGGATAATTCATCATTGCCCTGCAAAGCTATGCATGTATCTAAATTTCCTTTGCGAACATCTTTCATGGCACCGCTTAAAGCTGTAATTCTTTTAGTAGCAAAATGACTAGCTAAATAACTTACAAAAATAGCAACCGCCAAAATGAGTATCCAAATAAAAATCAGTGAAAGTTTTAGCAAAGTTGTATCTCTGAATAATTCAGCTTCACGTACAACAGTACATAAATACCAGTTAGGTGAGTTTGGTATTGGGGCATAAAATACCATATAATCACTATTTATACCTGTCAGTTTTTGAGTGGTCAATGTTACTGCTGAGTCTTTTGGAACATTATTAACAATATCCTGAATTAAATTTTCTGTCATATTTTTGTCAGTAAGAGTGTATATGGAACCTGTACTGTCTGCAATTAAAGAGTTTCCATTGTAAAATGATAAATTGTCAGTTAATTCAGTCAATTTTTTCAAGGAAATTGATGCAGCTACAAATCCTATTTTTTCTGAAGTTTCGTTAAATATTGGGTAACATGCAACTGTTATAAAACTTTGGTCTGTTTTTGATATTATAGGTTTGCTTATTATATATTCAGCATTAGATGTCAGCATTTCTTTAAAATAATCACGGTCCGATACATCGATAGTTTGGCTGTCAGTAATATATTCCAATCCATCCAATCGATTTATTCCAAATGTACCATAATTATTGCCATAATATGAATCCATATCCCGGCTAAGCTGTGTAACATATTTTTTTAATGCTTCATCTTCCATTGAAACAACAGTTGGTGTTTTGCTGATAATATGCAATTCACGAATTCTTTGTTTTAGCCATGCTCCTGCTTCATTTGCCTTTGATTCTATTAATTGTGTACTAAGGTTTTTTGTCAGCTTGTGGTTGTAAGTATCTATTCGTTGGCTTATAACAAAGCCAGATATGCTGAATATTGCTGTTAAACATACGGCAAAAATTACAGTCAGTTTTGTTTGTAATTTCATTAATGCTCCTCGTATTTATTAATAATTTAATTAAATTATAATATAATTATTTTAGAAATACAATAACATCAATTAATTATTAAATTTTATATAAAATGTAAACTTTTTAGATTCAAACCAAAATTAAATCCTTTTTTATTTTAGTTGACAGTAAATTTATTAATGATATACTTTTAATTAATTAAAATAAATAACGGTGATAAATATGAGTTTAATAAGTATTATAGTTCCTGTTTATAATGTAGAAAAATATTTAAAAAGATGTTTGGATAGTTTAATAAATCAAACATATAAAAACATCGAAATAATTCTTGTAAATGATGGTTCTAAAGATAACAGCCTTAAAATATTAAAAGAATATCAAAAAAAAGATGACCGTATAATAATAATAGATAAAATAAATGAAGGCGTTTCTGTAGCAAGAAATACTGGTATTAAAGCTGCTTCAGGTAAATACATAGGTTTTGTTGATCCAGATGATTGGATTGAAAATAACATGTATGAAAATATGTTAAACACAATTGAAAAATATGATTGCAATATTGCCTTTTGTAATTATTCAAAAGATAGCAAAATAAAAATAACCAAAAAAACATTGAAAATCAAAAAAAATGTTTTAGGAAAATTAGACATTATTAACGATTTAATATGTAATATGGTAGGTGTAAATGATTTTCCAAAATATCACTACGTAATGGGCTGTGTTTGGAGATGTTTATATAAGAAGAGTTTTATAGATCAATATAATTTAAGATTTATACCTAAAATTACAATAATGGAGGATTTACTTTTTACTATTGAAGCTTTAATTTACTGTGATAAAGTTTGTATAGACAGAGGTTTTTACTATCATTATATGAAAAATAAAAGTTCCTCTTTACATAAGTACAATAAAAAAATGTGGATGGATCAAGTTAAAGTTCACAATATTTTAGAAAATTTAATTAAAGAGGCTGACTTAGATGAAATTATGCAAAACAGACTTGATTCAAGATACATTGCTATGGCTGCATGTGCGGTAAACAACGAAATGAAAAAAAACGATGCTAAACTTAAATATAAAATTAATAATATAAAATATATATTTAAAGATGAAAAATTAAAAGAAGTCTTAAGAAGGTCAAAAAATTATAATAAAGAAAACTTCAAAGACATAATAAAATCTGATGAAAAGCATTATATAGAAAAAGAAAATAAAATAATAAAACGTCTTTTACAATTATCTGACATTTCATCTGATAAAACAAAATAGTATTTATAACTAAAAACAACCGGATTGACATATTCTCATATGACAGCCCGGTTGTTTATTAAATGCCTATTTCATCTAATTTTTTCAAATCATATAATTTAATAATATCCATAAGTTTTATAGGATAACTTGAATCTGTAGCATATCCTGCTTTTCTTAATGCCCATGCACCTTTGGTACTATCATGCATTACATCTCTATATATGCCATATCTTTCTTTCATAAGAAGCAAATCATTATGGTCATCCCAACTCTCTTCTACGCTGTTATATGCCCTAAATTTATCATCTATTCTATAAGACACACCATTATACTCTTCCCAAGTATTTGAAGTAACAGACCCTTTAGTACCTATTCCTTTTATACCAAATAAATTATATGAAAATTGTCCATTATATTTATCCACTGGAACACTTTGCCCCCAACCTGTTTCAAGTATTGCTTGTGCTGTTTGTAATGCTGCAGACATACCTGTTTTTTCCCAAGTATTAACTGCTAAATTTGATGCAAAATCAAGAAATTTACTTTTTTCAATAATAGGCCCAGCTCCATATGTTTTACCTAAATAAATAGTTATTGGAACTTCTTCAGTAACAATTTCTTGTGAATTATACATGCCTACTGCTCTTATTTTCCAATTTCCAACTGATACATTTGATGGAGTATAAGTGTAAGTAGCTAAGTAGTCAATGCCCTTTGCTACTACATAATCTTTTTTAGTTATAGGATTATAAAAAATAAATTTTATGCTATTTAAAGGTACATTGCTCAATACTTTTAAACTCATAGGACCGGATACAACCTGATTAGGTCCTGCACCTTGAAGCATTATTTTAGGCGTACCTGAAACAGTTACATAAACTGGAGCACTTGTATATGTATTATTAAGTTTATCCTTAATTCTAATATATAGCTCTTTGCTTCCTGATTCTAATATAGTAGGATACCATTCAAAACTTCCGCTATTAACTTTTTTTAATACAGTTTCTGTTTTAGTAGCAGTATCTTTTAAAACATATTCAATTTCACTAACATTAAAATTAGTTGAAGCTCTTAATACAACAGGTTTATCTATAACTTGATTATTTGAAACACCTTTTAATGAATATTCAGGAGTTACATTAACATCAATATTTACAAACTCACTATAATATGCATTGTTATTTGAATCATATGCAATTGATCTTATGGATAAACCATCATTATCTTCCATATATGGAACTAACGAAAATGTATCTTCAGGATTCCATTTTGGAGATGTATAAACTACTTCATTTGTCAAAGCATTTTTCATTTCATATATAACATATGAAGCTGAAAAATTTACTTCAGTGCTTAATGCAGTTGTAGTATTTATTTTATCATTTTCACTTATTCCTTTTAATTTTACTGAAGGATTAATTTTAATTTTTACATCAATAGCATCACCGCAAATAAGTTTTCCATTTGAATCATAAATTGCAGCTACTAAAACTCTTTGACCATTATCTTCTAAGCTTGGTTTCCAATCATAAGAAGTACTAAAATCATTACCCCTTGCAACAACAATTCCTCTTGCAGTATCAGGATTTAGCAAAATATATTTTATTTCTTTTGCATTATTCGGTAATGTACTTAGAATTATAGACTGCAAATTTATTTTACCTGTTATTACTTGTCCATTATTTATGGATGAAATATTAAAATTAAATAATGGCTTTACACTGGAAGTTTTAGTAGAATCAACTAACACAGTTCTTGTAGAATTGTCCCACTCAATACCTACTCCTAATCCATTGCTTACAATACGAAGTGGTATATAAGTTCTGTTATTAATAATTTTAGCTTGTACATCATTAATCTTATATGATGTAACAGAATCTTTTCTAAATTCTGTTAAAAAGGAATCAATTCTAAGAAGCATGTAACTATCACCTTTAGTGATTTCAACAGTTCTTTCATCATTGTTCCAAATTACTTCCGCTCCTAATTTCTCTGCCACCACACGGATAGGAACAAGAGTTCTATCATTAACTATAATTGGTTCTATAGTATTAGTTAAATCTTCACCGTCAACTATAAGTTTTATAGAACTGCTTGCCGAAACTTCATCAGATTTAATTACTGTAAATGTTAGAATCATTACTAATGAAATAATAATTCTTAAAAATAAATTTTTATTTTTAATTTTCTTTTCCCCCTTTATTTTAAGTTATCTTATTATACCGCAAAATATATATACAAAATATTACATTTTGTTTAAGTAAGCAAAAAACGATAATGAATTATATGTTTTATGTTTACAACATTAATTCTTATCGTTTTTTATTAGAAAATTTAATTTCATTATTTTACATAAGTCCTGCTTATATACTCACTCGTTGTGGCTCTTAACAAACTTGAATAGCTGAGTTTAAATTTAAGGATATCTCCTACTTTATAGTCAGTATCTGAATTTGTTACATCCAGTATCGTGTGGTCCGAGCTTGCTCCAATGATGTCTATCTTAGAGTCTATAGGATGTAGATTGTCAGAATCAATATCCTGTTTACCTACTGCTATTATGGCTCTTTTTCTAATACCTCTGTCTTCGTAAACAGGTTTGTTACCAAATGCATCAACACCTGTTTCTCCTATAGGAACGGACTGTTTTTCTTTTAATTCAATTATTTCTACTTGTAGGACAAAAGCATCATCATTAAAACCATCCAATTTTTGTGAATAAGATGTTTCATTTCCTAATAAAAATGCTTCACCTATTCTTAAATTGTTTATTCCTTCTGGTAGTTCTTTTTTGTCTATTAAATGAACCGAGCTTGAATTTCCACCAGAAACAACATCCAGTTTAATATTGAATTTATTTTCGATTTTATTTTTTAATTCAACTAAAATAGATAAATTCTCATTTTTTGGAATAACTGCACCATAACATGTTAAGTTAACTCCAATACCAAGCAATTTAACATTTTTTAATTTCAAAATTTCTTCTATTGTTTCAAATATCTCATTTTCATTTTTAAAGAATATGCCTTCTCGTAAATCTCCTAAATCAATCATTAAAATTATTTTATGAGTTTTGCTTTGTTTTTCAGCTTCATCATTTAATATTTCAATAGTTTTAAGTTCAGAGTTTAATGAAACATCAGCATATCTAACAACTTCATCTGCTTCTGAAATCATAGGAAGACGTAGTAATACCTTTTCTTTTTTTGAATCACTATATTTTTTCAAGTTTTGGATTCTTGAATCCGCTATATAATCAATATTTGATTCATTTAATATTTTATAT
Source organism: Firmicutes bacterium UBA6132 (assembly GCA_002435835.1). Next base: position 24,073 of record DIVM01000075.1, on the reverse strand, counting down.
ATTTCCATGTCAGCACAGTAACCTTTTGTTACTATCATTAAAGAACATCCTGCTGACTCAACTATTTCAATTGTTTTGTTTAAGTTATTTTCTATTTTTTTTAAATCTATAATTAATCTTGGATACATAATTCCTCCATTAAAATATTCTTAAGCTTTTCTTCATCAACAATAAAGCATCTTCAGGATATTGCTTAGATAAAACACCAAGTGAGGAAAAAATGTAATCTTCATCAATTAAAATATTAGCTGCTTCTGTTGGATATAATCCTGTACCTCTGTTGAAATTTTTTACTTTTTCAAGTATTTCTCTTTTTCTTGGAAGTCTTGTTAAAGCACCTCCAGTTCCAATAATATACTTAACAGCTGTTAAATCTTTACCTTCAGCAACTTTCTTTTTACCAGAAGCACTATAGAAATACCTGATATTACCAGCATGCCTTTCTAATGAAGTCAATACAGCTTCTTCAGTTAACCGTTCAACAAATTGCTTTTCTCGGTCACTTTCAGGTATAGGTTTATAATTAGCAAGAATTTCATCTGCATCAGGAAATTCTTTTTTTAATTGATCCATACCTATTTTTTCAACAACATGATTAACATTTACATAAACGCCTAAATCACCTTCAACTGTTCTTTTAGCAACAGGTTCAGGACTAATTAATATTAAATTAACTTCATCGGACCCTTCAGTTACAGAATGAACATCTGTAGTTGCACCGCCTACATCAAATATTACTAAGTCTCCTAAATGCTCTTTTAAAACTTTAGCAGCTTCCATTACAGAACCTGGGGTTGGAATTATATGACCTTTAATAAGATCTCTAACTTTAGTCATTCCTGGAGCATGTATAATATGTTCTTCAAAAGCATCTTGAATTACTTTTCTTGTTGGCTCGACTACTAGCATATCTATTTTAGGATAAACATTTTCTACAATATAAACCTGAACACCAGCTTCATCACACATTAAACGTACTTCTTCTTGGTTTTCTATATTCCCTGCATATATAATTGGTGTTTTCAAACCCATTGATAAAATCATTTCCATATTGTGAAGAGCTGTATCTCTTTCACCATAGTCAACTCCGCCTGCAACAAGAATAATATTTGGATTTACTTCTTGTATTTTCTTTAAATCAGTTTTTCTAAGTTTACCTGAAGTTATTAATTTTATGATACCACCAGCTCCAAGAGCTGCTTCTTTAGCTGCTCTTACAGTCATATCATATACAAGACCATGTACGGTCATTTTTAGACCGCCAGCAGCACTACTTGAAGCTAACATATCGTTCCAAGACAAATCATTTATTTTAAGATTATCTTTTAAGCTATCTATTGCACCTTGAAGTCCTACCGTTACATCGCCTTCTAATACGGATGTAGGAGCTTGCCCCTGCCCAACATGAGTTGGGCTGGGAGTTCCTATTCCATTGAAAGCATTAACTACTGTAGTGGTGCTACCTATTTCGGCTACCAATACATCAACTTTCATTATTTATTCATTTCCCTTCTTCTCTTAACCATGAAACTTGCTACATCAATACCATGGCTACCTCTACCAAAACCAGCATCAAGGCCAGCTTCAACAGCTATTTCATTTGTAACTTGAGTTCCACCACAGATAATCATTACTTTATCTCTGATACCTTTTTCTATTGCAAGGTCAACAACTTTTTTCATATTTTTAATGTGAACATCATCATGAGTGATAATTGTTGACATTAATATAGCATCTGCATTTGTTTCAATAGCAGCATCAACTAATTTTTCAACTGGGCATGAAGTTCCAAGATAATCATATTTAATACCAAAACCTTCAATACCACCATGTTTGATATCCAATGTTTCTTTCATACCAACTGAATGCTCATCTTGGCCTACTGTAGCTGCAACAACAAACATAGGTTTTTCTTGAACATCTTCTCTGATTTCAGCTTTAGATAGAACTTCAATTTTTTCAGGTATTACTAACTCGTTAACATTTATATCAAAATTAACTTTACCTTTAACTTCAACATAAGTTCCTTCTGATGGGTGCATCACTTGTTTATGAACAACAGTAATATCATCTAATCCCATTTTTTCAGCACATTTCATTGCAGCAAATTCAGCTGTTCTTTCATCTAAAGGCAAGAATATATTCAATAATATAGTACCATCTGCTCTCCATTCAACTTCCGGTTTAACAAGATTAGTATCATAATATTTTGCATTTTCTTCAAGTCTTTTGTTAACATTATCAAATTCATCTAATTCATCTATATATTGAATTTTAGAACGATCTTCAAAAGTATCTCCGCCTATAGCATCACTTGCTTTTGTAAATTGTTTTGGTATATTGTTATATCCATAGTGAACTGAAACAGGTGCAAAATAATCTTCATCTCTTTCATAAACGAATCCGTATCCAATACCGCCTTCGATTTCTCTTGCGATACCATCTCCGTTTCTTTCTGGATATTTTCCGCTGTCTATAAAGAAACCATCTTGAACAGCTTTAAAGAATCCACCTACTTCAAGTATTTCTTCCATGAACAATATTGCTCTTTCTTTTAATTCACGTACTTCAGTTCCCAATGGTCCTTCTCTGTCGATTTTAACCATTTCTCTAAGTCCGTCCATACCAGTAAGAGATTGTTTAGCAGTCATAAGAGCTGCAATATTGTTATAATGCCATGGCACATTTCTTCCTTCATCAGGAGTGATAGTTGATTGAATATCTGCACTTGTTAATCTTGATATCATCATATTCATTGTATGAGTAACAGCTGCTTCACGAGTATCTGATTCCATGTATTTTGTATTTTGTTGTGCTCTCATTTTATATTCTTTAAAGAAATCACGAAGAGCAACAGCGTATGGTAAGTCTAAACGCATACAAGGTGCTGGCGGTGCAGTTGGAGGAACTGTTGATAATGCAATATTTTCAGGCTTAATTCCAACTTTTCTTGAGAACATAGAGTTAATACCATGTTGAACCATTAATTCAGGCATAACTTTCCAAGCTTGCATAGCAGTTGCATTAGCATTATGAGCTCCATCTATTTGAAGAATTCCTGCCCAAGCCATGATTTTCTTAGCTTCACATGCATCAGCAAATGATCTAACCATGTTTATGTTTCTGTATAATACATTGTATTGTGGATCTTGGTGAGCACCGTTTACGCCTTCTTCAGCGAACATAACAGCAACGTCAGGACCAGCAACACCTGAAATATATGAGTGGAAGTTTATTGGACGACCAACTTCATCTTCTATTAAATCACATGCTTTTCTTGATGCTCTTACTTGTTTTCTTGTAACCATGATACCACCGATACCTTGGTTAGTTCCTTCAAGTAATGAGTCAATATGTGACTGCCCTGCAGTTCTGATAACCATTATGTGGTCAGCACCATGCCATGCAGCCATACGCATTCTTCTTAAATCGTCTTCAAATCTTCCTGAAGCAATTTCTGTTGTAACAACACAATCTGGCTGAGGATCTATATTTCCAAATCCTCTGCTTCCTGGTAATGGAACAGAATTTTTTAAACTTACAGATGCTTCGTGGTATTCGAAATCACCAACTTTTTGTGTTTCGCCTCTACCATCTCTCCAATGCCATCCACGTCTTCTTGGTTCATATTTATCTAAATCTTGTAATAATTCTTTTATATCTAATTTTTGATTAGGCTCAAGTTTCATTTACATACCTCCGTTAAAATAATTTATCTACGTCGTCCCAGTGTTTTCCGTTTGCAAGTTCAAGTCCTGCTTCACGAACTGAAACACCAAGTTTTTCAGATAATCTCCAAACTACATTACCAGCACCTTTTCCCATTAAACCTTTATTCATAACACCTTCAACTATAGGTTTAACTTCTATACTAGAGAATCCCATTCTTAAAAGAATACTTCTTTCAATTGATGGAGTAGTGTTTTTTCTTCCTAATTCAAGAAGAGGGTCTACTATTTGTTCTGCTAAATTCCAAAATTTTTCATATAATTGTTCATCTGACAAGTTAGCCAAATGAGCTCTTCTTTGTTCAAAATCGTCAGCTCTTTTCATTTTATATCCTCCGATACTTTTATAGTTATTATAATGAAGCTATTACATTCTTAACAAATTCTTCATTTGAGTTTGTTTCTTCTGCTAAAAATTTAATATCTTCTTTAGTAGGTTCAGTTACATTATAGTTTTTCAATGCATTTTTAATCAATGATCTTCTCATGCTATCAACATCTAAATCCTGTGCTTTTATCATAGAAGGATGTGATGGCAATATAATGTTTTGTCCTGGAACTTCATCATGTGGGTTTCCAAATTTAATTTCTATACCATTTTCTCTTGCAAATGATAATTGTGGCTGAATGTGTTTACCAGCACCAGTGTATTCAGTTTCTTGAACTACTATTGTTTGGTCTTGATCTAATTCTTGTGCTAATGAGAATGCTGCTGCTAATGCTGTATTTCCAGCAGGTCCTTTTTCCAATCCTTCAAGACTTGCTAATGCTTCTGTAATATAGAATACATCACCTTGTTGAACAGTTAAATATCTTTCTAAATATCTAAGTGGTCTTGCAGCAGAACGTGGCACGTCTGATCTGTCAGGCCATGTAGAGAAAGGAACACCAAAGCCTGTATGGCTAGTAGTGAATGATTTTCTATTAAATTGACTATCTGCAGCCATATGAAGTCCTGATAAGTTTACACTTGCTGCGATTATTCTGCTTTCTGCTCCAGCTTTTTTAAGTCCTCTTGCAGTACCAGTTAAGTTTCCACCGCCTGCATTTGATGCAACTACATAATCTGGGTCTTTTCCATATCTTTCTCTAAATTGCATAGCAATTTCATATCCAAGAGTTTCAACACCTGTTATACCAAATGAAGTATATAATGATGCATTAAAATATCCTGTTTCTTCAAGCAACAATAAGAATTTATAGAATAATTCTGGTCCTACTGTTAATTGAACAACTTCTGCTCCTAATGCTTCACAAGCTCTTGCTTTTTCAATTATTTCTGGCTGGCCAACGCCTTTAGAGTCATAGCATTCTTGAACAACTATACATTTTAAACCGTACATTGCTGCTTGAGATGCTACTGCTGCTCCATAGTTACCGCTTGTAGCTGTAACAACACCTTTATATCCTAATTTTTTAGCTTGATAAACTGATAAAGCAGCTCTTCTTGCCTTGAAGCTTCCTGATGCATTTGATGCTTCATCTTTTATAAATATTCTAGCACCTTTTCCTTCTGGTGCGCATTTTCTAGCTAATTCTGTAATATTTCTTAACTCTATAATTGGTGTATTACCAACACCGTGGTCTTGTTGAATATTTTTAACATCTTCAATTGTATATTCAACGTCTCTCATCATTTGTTCATAGTCAAAAGCTATTGAACCTGATTCATATTTTGAAAAATCTATACCTACAGATTTTTTCATTATTTCAGCTTTTCTGCCTAATACCGCTGCGTAACTCATATCTTTACTCATTGTCAGTACCTCCAAATAATACTTCTCTTACTTGTTCACTAACTTGTAATAATTCAGGAACAAATTTTCCATAGCTGTGTTTGTAATATGGATTTGCTTCTAACAGAGTTCCTTTTTCTATTCTTTTAGTTCTTGTAACTACTGAAACTTCATCACCAATATTAGCATCTTCTTGTAAAAATCCTTTTACCCACATTTCTAATGGAACTTTACTAGTATCTTCTGGAACTTGTGGTGCTCTTTCAGAAGGTTGTAATATTATTTTATGAATTGAAACCCATTCACCTTTTTTAATCATATTTATAAACACTCCTTAAAATTTTAGTATTGTTTCAAGGTACAATACTAACCTCATGCAAATATATGCATACAATTATAAGATAAGGATTAGATTAAATCCTTATCTTATTTAGTTTACTTGTTATTAAAAATTATTTAACTATTTTGCAATCTGCATCAATAAGATCTCTCATATCTCCCATTATTGCTCTTGGAACTGGTAAAGTAATCATTGAATGTAAACCTGGTTTAGCATTAATGATATTAGGTATCATGTTAACACACATTGCTATAGTTCCAATACCTCCTGGAACTTCAGGTGAGTTAACCATATTGATGTTTGGAACACCTTTGATTATTACATAATCTCCAGTTTGAACACCAACTTGTTCAGGTTCAATTTGTTGTGGATGATCCATTTCAATTTTTAATTCTCCATCAACATATCCAAATCCTTTCATTGCAACACCAGCAACATTGCCAGCTTTTGCAAATCCATAAGGTGATTTTCTGTCTACATCTGTAGTTATTGGATCCATTGATTGAGTTACTTTATCAACTTTCCAACCAATAGCATCAGCTATCATACCAATTGATTCATGGAATCCAACGTGGCCAGCTAAATGTCCTGTTTCAACACCTTTTTTGAATTCATCAACAGTTATACCAATACCTTGTTCTTCCATAACAACTGGTCCAAATGGAGATAAACTGTTAACTCTTCTTGATACTATACTATCTACTGATTCACAACATCCAGTCATAACTACAACTAATAAATCCATGATTAAACCTGGGTTTATTCCTGTTCCTATTATTGACACGCCATTTGCTTTAGCTATTTCATCTAATTGTTTAGCAAGTTCAGGCTCTTGCGCTTGTGGATAAGCCATTTCTTCTGCACTTGATACTACATTTATTTTTTTCTCTAAAACGAATTTCAATCTTTCAAATGCTTTGCTTGTGTAAGAATCTGTACAAGTTAAAACAACGTCAGCAGCTTTTTCTGTTATAACATCTTCAGATGATCCTATAAGAATTTCAGGTCTGTCTCCTCTTTCAACGCCTATTACATCATACATGCTTTTTCCGATTTTATCTCCTCTTCCAACAGCACCTACTATGTCTACACCTTTTTTCTTTAAAAGCATTTTAGCCATTCCGCCGCCCATAGCTCCTAAACCCCAGATAATAACTTTTACATTTTGCATTTGTGAATCCTCCTAATAATTTTTATATTATAATGCTTAAAACATTATTTAACTATTTTACGTTCTGGATCTATTCTATCTCTCATGTCTCCCATGATTGCTCTTGGAACTGGTAAATCAATCATTGTTTGTAAACCAGCAGGAGCATTTATAACTTGTGGTATCATGTTTACACACATTGCTATAGTTCCTATTCCTCCAGGAATTTCTGGTGAGTTAACCATATTAATGTTTGGAGTACCATTGATTATTACATAATCACCTGTTTTAACTCCAACTTGTTCTGGTTCGATTTGCTGAGGATGATCCATTTCAATTTTTACTTCTCCTTCAATGTAACCAAAGCCTTTCATATCAACTCCAGCTACCTGACCAGCCTTTGCAGAACCATATGGTGCAATTCTTTCTACATCTGTAACTATTGCTTCCATAGATTGTTCTACTTTTTCAACTTTCCAGCCTATAGCATCTGCTATCATTTGGATTGACTCAGGAAATCCAACATGACCTGCCATTGTTCCAGCTTGAACTTTTTTATTGAACTCTTCAACTTCCATTCCAATACCTTGTTCTTCCATAACAGTTTTACCAAATGGTGATAAACTGTTAACTCTTCTTGATACTATAGAATCAACTGATTCGCAGCATCCAGTCATAGCTACAACTAACAAGTCCATAACTAAACCTGGGTTTATTCCTGTACCCAGTATTGAAACTCCATTTGCTTTTGCAATTTTATCTAACTCTTTAGCAAGTTCTGGTGATTGTGCCTGTGGATATGCCATCTCTTCAGCACTTGATACTATATTTATGCCTTTTTCTAAAACAAATTTAAATTTATCAAAAGCTTTTTCAGTATAAGAATCAGTTACACACAAACAAACATCTGCACATTTTTCTGTTATAGTTTCTTCTGCTGTTTTAACAATAACTTCTTGTCTATCGCCTTTTTCAACTCCAATAACTTCATACATGCTTTTTCCAAGCTTTGCTCCGATATCAATTGCTCCTACGATATCAACGCCTTTTTTGGCTAATAACATTTTTGCCATTCCAGAACCCATTGCACCGAGTCCCCAAATAATTACTTTTACGTTTTGCATTAATTATACTCCTTAAATTAAATATTTATATCACATTTATCATGCAACATAATATCACACTAATATAAAGCAATTAGCGTGCCAGTTTTTTAAAAATTGAATATACATTTATATTAAATTACTTTTTTGCCTAATATTCTTTACTTTTTCAATCATAATATAATTTAAACATTATAATAATATTTATTCTTTTTTAAATATTTTAAAAAATTCCAACAAAAAAAGACAATAAAAAAGCAAATTAATTTGCAGCTTGCGCAAATTAATTTGCTTTTTTATTAATTTTTTATTAAAACTTCATATTTTTTTATTTTATGTTGTAAAGTTTGACGCTTAATTTTCAACATTTTTGCTGCTTTTGATATGTTGAAATCATTTTTTTCCAAAGCGTCCAATATTATTTTCTTTTCTAAATCAGCTAAATAATCATCCATTCCCTTATCTTTAATTTCGCTTATATTATGGTTAATTGAATTTATATTAATGTCATCTTCACCTATATGTTCTAATGTAAGTATTTCTTCATCATCTACTAAGCTTATACTACCCATTATTATATTTTCAAGTTCTCTTACATTTCCAGGAAAACTATAATAAAGAAGTTTTTCTTTTGCAGTATCTGAAAGAGTGTATATTTTTTTATTAAATCTTTCATTATATTTATTAATAAATTTTTCAGCTAATAAAGGGATATCCTCTCTTCTTTCTCTAAGAGGTGGGATGTTTAAAGGAATCACATTTACTCTGTAAAATAAGTCTTTTCTAATTTTTCCTTCAGCTAATATTTTTTCAGGTTTTTCATTGCTTGTAGCTATTATTCTAACATCTATTGGAATATCTTTAGATCCGCCAACTCGCCTAATATAATTTTCTTGGAGTACCCTAAGCAGCTTTGCTTGCAGTTCATAAGGCATTGAATTTATTTCATCCAACAATAATGTTCCACCATTTGCTTGCTCAAATAATCCTGCTCTATCAATAGCTCCTGTAAATCCACCTTTTGAAGTACCAAATAATAATCCTTCAAGTAATGTTTCAGGAAGTGCAGCACAATTTTGAGCTATGAAAGGCATATCTTTTCTTTCGCTGTTATAATGAATACTTTGAGCTATAAGTTCTTTACCAGTTCCAGTTTCACCATAAATAAATACTGATGCAGAATTACGAGATGCCTTTTTAGCTCTTTCAATCACTTCAACAAAATTCAAACTTTGTCCTATTATGTTGTTAAAATTATATTTCCTTATTTTATTAAATTTAGCTTCACCTGGTTTTTCTATTTCATCTTGTAATTTTAAAATTTTATGGGATAATTGTTGCATTTCTGTAATATTTTTAGCAACTTCAACTACTGCTATAATTTCTTCGCCATGAAATACTGGAAATGTAGTATTAATTGTAGTGATTTCTTTACCATCTTTATTTAGATATGTTTGTTTTTTATTAATAGTACTTTCCTTTAATTTCAATGCTTTTAGCAACGTACTATTTTCATTATTTAAATTTTTAAAAACTTCACTGAATGGTTTTTTCATTACATCTTTTGAAGACATCTTTTCTAAATTAGACATAGAATTATTATATATGATTGTGTTTCCATCGCTGTCTAAAACGTGAACTCCTTCATCAACTTGGTGCAAAATTTTTTGCATAATATTTAAATATTCTTTTGCTTTCATTTTGCTCCTTTCTGAAATAATTTATCCAAAAATATAATTAACATTATTTTAACAATTTTCACATATTTAAATTTACATATTAAATTTATATATATTATAACATATATTGTAGAAGTTGAAAAGAATCTTATAACTCATAAATAAGACATCTTTTCTAATATTTTGAAGTTTCTAAATGATAAAAAATGTATGCAAAATATTTTCAGCACACATTTTTCTATTTTTTATTTTTTTTTAATAAATTCATTATTTACATTATTTACATCTATAATCTTATCAGAAAAAACTATTCTATTATCTTCTAATATAATTATTTCTCCAAGAAAATCATTAACTAATTCTATATTTCTTGACTTAATTAAATTATTAGGAGTATCACATAAAACAATTTCTCCATTAAATAAAAATGATATTTTATCACTCATAAAAAACGCATCTTCTTTATCATGAGTAATCATAACCGTAGTGATTTTAAATTGTTTTTGTATTTTCAATATAAAACTTTTCATATAATTTTTTAAATTATTATCAAGGCCTGTAAATGGTTCATCTAATAAAAGCACTTTAGGATCAACTGCTAATGCTCTCATTAAAGCTACTAATTGCTGCTGACCTCCAGACATTTCATGAGGAAACTTATTTATGTGGGATTTCATATTAAATATATTTAATAAATCCTCTGTTTTTTCAGTTATAATTTTTTTATTAATTTTTCTTATTTCCATACCAAATTGAATGTTTTGTAATACAGTTAAATGAGGAAAAAGTTGTTTTGCTTGATGAACCATAATTATTTCTCTTTTTTCCATAGGAACATCATTTATCATATTACCATCTAAAAAAACTTGTCCTTTATCTGCTAATATTGCTCCCGTTATAATCCTAAAAATAGTAGTTTTTCCTGCTCCGCTTGGACCTAATATAGAAAAAAACTCACCATTTTCAATTTGTAAGTTTATATTTTTTAATATTTGATTTTTATCTATTTTATAATCTATATTTTTTAATTGTAGGAAGCTCATATATTTTCAATTCTTTCTCTTTTAGTTTTATATATTCTCTCTATAAGAGAACATAATATCATTACAATTATACCATATAATATATACATAAGAACATATAATGATGAAATATTTCTATTAGAACCCGTAATATAAGGTGTCATAATCATGGAGAAATTAACGTACTTTGAATCTCCTATAAAAAAGTTAATAAAATATTGCGAATAAGATATTATAAAAGCCATAATAAAACTTGATATATAACCTTTTAAATAAATTGGTATATTAATCATGTAAAACGCTTGATATTTATTGGCTCCAAGGCCTCTTGCAACTTGCTCCTGTTCAATGCCCCATAAATTATAATAGGAATAAACCATTTTAAAAGCATATGGTAAAGAAAAATATATATGTAAAATAAAAACAATAAAACCACAGTCACCTAAAAATATGTTTAAAAACATTTTATGACTTCCTATTGATATACTTACAATAGGTAAAAGCATGGAAAGATAAAACAAGCTTTCTATTAAAGCTTTATATTTAAAATTAAAGCTAATAAAAAACCTTGAAAGCATTATACTAAAAATTAATGAACAAAAAGCAACTATTAAAGAAAATCCAACAGAATTTAATGCAATTATCCAATCTTTTGATTCAAAAAAATATATAAAACTTTTAAAACTCAAATTTTGAGGGAATATGCTATAATGTGGCCAGCTAGTAAAAAACGACCATATAATCATGGATACAAATGGTAACACAAGAAACAACATAATGATTGAAGTTAACATTTTATTTAATATTTTCATATTCATAATCCTCCAATTCATTATCATTATCTATTTCACTTTCATCATTTTTATTATTTTTTATTACATTATAATATATTAAACACATAATTAATGAAAAAACTATCATAATCATATTTATAGCCATGCCATTTGCTCTGTTTGTAATATCCGGGTTAATATATGTTTGGTAAACAAGAACTCCCATAGAAATCGGAGTTGATGGACCTAAGAAATAAAATCCCTCATAAGTAAATAAATTATAATTAAAAATTACTAAAGATGATGTAATTATTGCACGCTTAGACATGGGTAATAAAACTCGAAAAATATAAATAATATCACTACATCCTAAATTCTTAGCTGTTTCTCTAAACTTATGATCATTTTTCATAAATATTGGACTAACAGAAAAAGCAATAAATGGAATTCCTTTAAAAATATTTAATAAAATCACTGCAAAACCATTTGTATTGTAAATTATATTTAAACTATTTATATCTAAATGCAAAATTAAGCATATATGGTATAAAAGTCCTTTGTCACTATATGTGCTAAAAATTAATGCTGCTGCTGCAATATACGACAAAAGTATTGGAAATTTATATATAATATTATATAATAATCCCTTTGATTTAGAGACCATATATCCTAAATAAGTACCTATTACAGCAGATAATGCAGTTGATACAAATGCAACATAAAAGCTATAAATTATACTTTTTATAAAAATTTTATTACTAAACAATTCTGTATAATATTTAAAAGTAAATTCATTTAAAAAAAGCTCAGGAATATAACCTAAGCTTTCCTTTAATGTATTAATGATTACATAAGCGCTAATAGAAAATACTATTAAAAATGAAGGTAATATCATTAATAATTTATTAAAAATATTTTTATATTTATTTATCAAATAGAACCACGTCTCCCCAAATCTTTTCAATTACAGCCACTAAATCAGCTCTTACTTCAGGTTGTTTATATTTTGATAGCTCTTCATAACTCAAAATGGAATTTTTATATTCACTATCAGGAGTCATAGCTATATTTAATTTTTCTTGTTCTTTCTTTGAAAGCTTTTCATAACTTAGTACAGGTAAATCTCCCCAACCACTTAATTTTGCTTTTGAAGATTGCATAGCAGGAGAAAGAGCAGCATCTATTAATTTAAGTGCATTTTCCAAATTAGGTGCATTTGATGCTATTGCAAGATAATGAGTGTTAAAAGGTGTTCCTTTTTCCCAAACAAATGTTTCCGTATCTTTGCTCCAACTTTTATCCATAACTTTACTAAGTGCTTTATTTGCATTATAATCCATTGCTATATAAATTTCTCCATCTTGGTATAAACCATCAAGCTGAGCAGAATCCTTAGGATAAGTTGTACCTTCTTTCCATAAATATGGTTTTATTTCTTTTAAATATTCCATAGCTGGTTCTATGGCATTTTTAACAACTTCATAATCTGCTGGTAAATCCTTAATATTTTCATATCCAACTATATCATATATTACTGTTCTTACAAAAGCTGAACCAACGAAATCAGTTGCTTCTGGATAAGTGAATTTCCCTGGATTTTTCATAACAAATTCTTTTAACTCTGCAGAATTCTTAGGTGGTTGTTCTAACATATTTTTGTCATGTACAAAAACAAATTGTGCTTTACCCCAAGGTGCTTCATAGCCTTCAGTAGGATATCCAAAATCTACACTTGCTTCTGGACCTTTTAAATCCACATATTTATTTGCATTATCTATTTTATCTATAAATGGACCATAAAGCAACTCATATTGCTTTGCATAATAAAAATTTTCACCATTTAACCAAATTACATCTATGGAGCCAGAAGTTTCCTGTTTTTTTTCATTTGTAAGTTTCATTAAAATTTCATCAATATTCATTGGAACTCTAACTACATCTACACCATAATTTTCTTTAACATATGGTGATAATTCTGTATCTATCCATTCATTTACTCTTACATCTCCGCCCCAGCCATAAATTGTAACTGTATTGCTTTGATTATTCTTTTCATTATTACCTTTCATAAATAAAGTTGCAGCAACTGCTATTACTGCTAATAATACTAATATAACTTTAACATTTACTTTTTTCACTTTTATCCTCCAAAATTTTAACTGCGTTTAATGATCTTTGTCCTGCTGTAAATAATATCAAAAAGGCATATATAAATGCTATCTCTTTCATAAAACTCTTAAAAATTATCATTAATGTAAACATAACAAATCCTTCTGTTCTCTCCATAAGACCTGCTTGGTAGTGAAAACTCTTTTTGCCGTTGTTCTCTAATAACATACCACTTGTTAAAAAAATAGACATGGACATAACTATAGCACAGGTAAGGCATAAAAGAGCAAATACAGCATCATTATGTTTTAATGCAAATACAATAATAAATGAAAGTTCTACTATTCTATCAAATGAAATATCTAAAAGGGTTCCTACTTTTGAAATTAATTTACTTTTTCTTGCCATAGCTCCATCAACAGCATCTAAATACCCTGAAATCCATAATATAACAATAGCTTCAAAATTTCTTTCAAAATAAAAACATACACTTGCTAAAATACCTAACAATAAAGCTAAAACAGTTATATCATTAGGTTTTATATTTAACTTAAGAAAAAAATTTGCTGTTTTATTAAAAAATTTATCTAAATATTTTCTACCATATGTATCAAGCATTTCTACCACCACTTTTTTGTATTGTTCTAACAGCTTTATATCTATTTACCCATGAACCATTAACATTTGTTTGCCATAATAATTCAAGAATATGTTTTGAATTAAATGAATTTTGCTTAAATGTATCTACACAGGAAGCACAATATGAAACTATATCATTAGAAGGTGCTTGTACAGATCTTAATTCAAAAAGCTTTTTCCCTTTTTCTGGATCAAGGGTCATAAGCATATTTTTTTTACCACAACAAATAGTTTTATGCTTATTATTTTTAAATTCTAAAATTTCAACACCCATTTTACTTAGAATACTTCTTACATGTTCCGTTGATTCTATATCTTTTACTATAGGGCAGGGATCATGAAGTGACAATTTTTTACCTTGTAAGATGTTATATTTTTCTTTAGGAAAAAATTCATCTATTAAAGACCATGCTGATTTAACTTCAATATCACAAAATTCTGAAAGAGTAACAAAACAATTTGGACATAATGTATAAATTATCTTAGTTTTATTTTTCTTAAAAGCTTTTCTAAAAAAGTCAGCTTTACTTATAAAATCCTTTCCCTCATTAATGTGTAATGATGGTTTTCCACAACAAAATGTACTATATGACATATTTGGCATATTCGTTTTAAGTAAATTATAAGTTTTTTCTGTTATTTCACTTCCAAGTGATAAAATAGCACAGCCGGGCCAAAAAATTTCTTCGCCCGGTTGTATTTTTGCAAATATTTTATTAAAACTCATTGTTTGATGATTCTTTACAATTAATTCTCTATAACTCATTATTTTTTAAATCTTTCTTTTTATTTTTATTTTGTTTTTCACTATATACTTGTTTAAACAGCATTATAAAAATACTAATAGCAAAAAGAATTAGTAAACCAGTGACTAACATTTGAGCACCGCCAGTTAACATACCACCAACATATGAATAAACAATTGTTGCAGGAAGTTGTCCTACACCTGTTGCTATAAAAAATGGTATAAAACTCATTGATGTAAGGCCTGCAGCATAACTTATAAAGTCAAATGAAACAAATGGTAATAGCCTACAAATTATAATAGTATGTTTTCCATACTTTTCAAAAAATCCGTCCACACTGTCAATTGCAAATTTACTTGTTAATTTTTCAACTGCATCCCTACCTAATATTTTTGCAATATAAAAGCATAATGCCGCACCTGCCATTGAACTTGTCCATGACAAAATAGCTCCTTGCCACCATCCAAAAATAGCAGCATTTGCAAATGTAATTAAAAATGCAGGTAATGGAGCTGCAATTGATTGAAACATCATTAATAAAAATGATACTATTACTGCATAAACGCCATATGATCTTATGTACCCAATAACTGTATCAACACTCATTGAACTAAACATTGAAAATATTCCTTTTAAAAGTTCATTAACTTTTGGAACAAAATAATAAGAAAGTATTAATGTTAATAACAAAGCTGCAACTACAATTTTTACTATATTTTTTCTTTTTGAAGATATTTTTTTTTCCATAATTTCCTCTATTGTTTTAATTTTTAATATTTAAAATTATAAAAAACATTAATCATTTATTGATTATTATATTTTACAGAAGGGCTTTTCAAGTTAAAAATTTTCTTTGGAATAATAATTAAGCAACATAGCAATACCAATAATAAACTACTACATAAAATTAATTTATTTGTTGGAAAAGCACTAAATGCCAAAGAACCAAAACATGTATATATACAAGTTCCCGGAATCATAAATATTAAAGAATACCAAAAATATGTACTAAATTTTACATCTGTAATCCCATAGGCATAATTTTGTAAATTAAAAGGAAAAATAGGAACTAACCTGCTAATTATCAATATTGTCTTCCCTTGCTTTTTAATGAAAATATCTAAGTTTTCCATTTTTTCATTTTTTTGAACCATTTTTTTTACAAAATCTCTGCCTATATATCTTGCTATCAAAAAAGATGCTGAAACTCCAATAGTAGAACCAATAATTACATACAAAGAACCCCACCAAGCACCAAATATTATTCCAGACAAAACAGTTATTGGCAATCCAGGTATAAAAGCAATTGTAGCCATACTAAATAATACAATGAAAACTAATGGTGATAAAATTCCAAATGAATTTATGTATGCTTTTAAATTATTAATATTTTCAAAACTAAAAAATTCAAATACATCGTAATATTTAAATAAAATAAATATAATTATTAAGGATAAAAATAATATTATTTTCTTTTTCGTATTGCCCACCCCACATTCAAATTCCAACTATATTATCTCAATTTTAACATAGTAAATTGCATTATTCCAATAAAAAAAGATTATACCAATATGCTTAATTATAAAACATTTTTTAAAATTATATTTAACTTAATTGCTGAACTTTATTTCCATTTACTACAATATCTAAAATACCAGCCACAATGGAAATAACACCGCTAAATCTAATCCATTTTGCTGTAGTATGACATGACATTGTCACTTTTTTGCAAATTCCAATTCCTAAAGTTGATTCAAAAGTGTTTACAATAAGCATAATTCCAATAATAATTATAATCCACTGTATTTTTTTATGGTCAGTTTTAGACAAATAAGCAATAATGGCAGTAACAAATAATAAAAGAGCTAAAACCATTGATGTTTGTCCTGTATAATAGCACTTCATATGTACCATGTTTCCATTTTCTAACTTAAGCAAACCATCACATACAGGCGCCCAAAATAAAACTGCTCCGAAAATAATTATAGATGCTAATAATTCTATTCCTAAAGATAATTTAGATAAATTCTTTTTCATTCAATCCCCCTATTAATCATAACTAATTGACCTTCGTCAAGTTTATATTGAAATTTTGATTTTGATGCCCATTTTGTACTATGAGTTACCATTACTACGGCGCTACCATTTTGCACTGCTTCTGTAAGTAACTGAATTATTTCTTTTGCCCAAAAATCATCAAGGTCATTTGTAGGCTCGTCTGCAAGAATAATTTTTGGCTGTTTAATAAAACCTACCGCAGCAATTGCTCTCCTTCTTTGCCCGACGCTAAGTTGATTTGGAAGAAAATTCTTTCTTTCATGCAAACCTAACTTAGTTAATAAGTCAGAAATTTCTTTATGTTTAACTTTATATTTATATCCAAGTGACTGAGCAAACTCAATATTTTCTTGTAAAGTTAGCGCCTGTATTAAATTAGTTTCTTGAAAAATGAAGCCGATTTTATGAGCTCTTAACGATGTTAATTGTTGATCAGTTAATTCAGATGTATCCTTGCCATCTAAATATAATTTTCCTTCATCAGGTTTTAGTAAACTTCCCATGACATAAAGCATAGTACTTTTGCCTATTCCAGAAGGTCCTTCTATGGATATAAAATCTCCTAAATTTATCTTTAGAGAAATATTTTTAAGAGGACATATTTTCTCTTCCATTGTATAAGTTTTACTAATATTTTCAAGTCTGCAAATTTCCATATTATTCGAGCACTCCTTGTGTAATTGCTTCTTGAGGATCTAAACTTGCACTTTTCCATGCAGGATAAGCAGAGGCTATAAAGCCTAAAAATAGAGAAACCAAAATTCCGAAAATTCCGCTTTTAAAAGAAACTTCTAATGACCATATTCCCATTGGTAAAGTAAAGTAATCTTTTAATGTTTCTAAAATAGGCGTTACACTAATACATCCTAAAATGCTTCCTATTAAGCCTCCAACAAAAGACATAATCCATGCTTCGCTTAAAACTAATAGAAATATCTGCTTTTTTTGTATACCTAATGCTCGCATCATTCCAATCTCTTTTTTGCGTTCTCTTACAAGTGAATTAAAACGACCAAATAAAGATAAGGCTGCTATTAACAAAGAAGAAATCCATAAACCGTAAATAACTTTATTTATTAAATTCATTTGTATACGTGCATTATTAATAGTATCGCTTGTTGCAATTGCTTGCACTGCTAAACCAGGCACATTAATTTCTTTTGCAACTTCACTGGGATTTACACCTTGCTTTGTTTTGATAAATATAGATGAAATCAAGTGTTCAGGTTTAGAATCTTTCCATAAATCTTTTAGAGGCTCACTGTCTTTAGCTAAATTTCTGGCAACATCAATATTAAGAAATATTGTATTATCAATACCACTTCCTGTTTTATCAAGTGTGCCAACAACTGTAAATGATTTACCTAATATTGAAACTTTATTTCCTAAAAAAGATTCAACATCACTACCTGCTATTAATTGATAATCCTCAAGATGACGCAATTTTTTTTCTTTTAAGAAAGGTTTTAAAATAAAATCAGTTTCTTCATCATATCCTACTACACGCGTTTCACTTCCATAACTGCAACAACCGCCTTCAAGAGTTTGTGTGAAAAATTGTGGGCTTACCTGTTCAACACCTTCAAATGCAGCTATTTTATTAATTAAATCTTTATTCATATAAATATTTGCTGGCGATGATGTAAATAAAATTTGAGATACATCTGCCTTTGCTGCATCAGGAAGAACTACAATATCTGCGCCAAGACGTTTACTCGATAGAGAAATACCTTCATGCATAACCATAGAAACCGAAACAACAAGGACAAAAGTAAATATTGTCAGAGCTGTAATAATAATAGTTAAAAGAGACTGTGACCGCCTCCTTGTTATATTTTTAAAAGCTAATAATAACATATGCAACCTTTCCTTTAACAAAATTTAAATACTTGCTTACTTTTTTGATGGTATACACCATAGTATATTTCCAACAATTAACAATAAAATAACTACTATATTTGCTTGAGATAGCGAAAGAAAATTAAGGAAAAATGCTTCTTTAAATTTAATTGCAGGAATTACAGTCAATGCACTAAAATCTTTATATGTTGCTATTAACAGCATTATAAGTAATATCTCACTAATGAAAAACCATCTCTTTTTTACATTAATGTTTTTTATAAAACCTATTACTACGCCTAATAAAGTCATTGAAAGTATACTCAAAGAAGTATTAAAACGCATTTCCAACCAAGTTGAACGGCTTAAAAATAATGCTATCATATAACCCCATATTAAACCCAAAAATATAAATTTCCCCACTTTAATTGCCATAAATTAAACCTCACACTTTTTTCTATTTATAAAATAATAAGGCAATAATCCGCGAGGAAAATGCCTTACTTGAAATTCATATATTAGGATTTTTTTAACCCACTTAAATATTATTATTTTTTCAATTTCATTGTTACAGTTACATATGTACCATCTTCTGGAAGTATATCTTTATTACCCATAAATTCTACTGTTTTTGTTTTTTCCACAGATCCATATGTGTATGCAGCATTACTTGTTATACCAACTGGACAACTATCAAGACAAATAAGACATCCTGTTTTTTTATCCATAGCTGTTTTTAAATTTCCACCAAAACGAATATCAATTGGTGTACCATTACTATCTTTTATAGCTTCATCTATTGTAACTGCTTTTTCAGCCCCAGTCCAATTAACTGATACATCAAAAGCATCACCCTGTACATTTGTAGTTTCTTTATTGTCCAGAGTCATATTTTCACCAGCTTTAGCGCCTATTTCTATTAAACCATTATATAAATCTTCATGATTTACGAAGCCACGAAATACAGCTTTTTCGCCATTTGAGCCATCTGCGAAAACTGCAGCATGTCTAGTAGGTTCATAAAAATATTTTCCATTTACTTGGGCAAGAAAAGTTACAGTACCTTCTTCTTTATTAACTTGAATAGGATTTTCTTTAGTTAAATCGCCAACTCCTTCTACTTTTTCTGTTTCAGTAGTTTCAGCAGGCTTTTCTGCCTCAGTTTTGCTACATCCAACAAACATAAGCATACTCATAGAAAGCATTGATAATAAAAATAGTGTTTTAATTCTTTTCATTTGTTCCCCTCCATTTTTAATTAAATGATAATTATTTCGTTAATCATTTGACATATTATCATAAAGTATCAAATATATCCAATTAAAAAAAGAAATAGCTATAACTATTTCGATAAAATAATTTCATATCAAATAAAAATCGACTTTAAAAATTAGTACTTATTTTTAATTGATTATTTTTAATTTCTGTATTATTATTTAAATATAATTATAGTGGAGGCATTATGAAAAAAATAGAAAGTTTTCAAGTTAATCATTTAAATTTAATACGTGGAATTTATGTTTCAAGAAAAGATTTCGTTAATGAAAATGCATTAACTACATTTGATATAAGAATGAAAGAACCAAATAAAGAACCAGTTATAAATACAGCCGAACTTCATGCCATGGAGCATCTTGGCGCAACTTTTTTAAGAAATCATTCTGTTTACGATAAATTAACAGTATATTTTGGACCAATGGGTTGTAGAACAGGAATGTATGTAATTTTTAAGGGAGATTTAAAATCCCATGATGTTGTTGAAATAATTAAAGAAATGTTTTTATTTATTAAAAATTATGAGGGAGAAATCCCAGGGTCAGATGCTGCTTCTTGTGGAAATTATCTTGATATGAATCTTCCTATGGCAGTATATGAAGCTTCAAAATTTTATGAAGAAATACTCTGTAATTTAAAGGATGAAAATTTAAATTATCCTAATTGATTCAACAATAAGATCCTTCGCTGACGCTTAGGATCTTATTATTTTAATGATTAGATTCTTCACTACGTTAGAATTACACATTATAGTTTTGTCATCATAGGCAAATTAAGAATTACCTGTTAAAGTTAAAAAAATTAATAATGCATTAAATATTATTATAGTAATCGCAATTGCCCACCCGACAAATTTTGTTAAATTATTATTTACAAATACACCCATTAAATCTTTCCTATTGGTAATTTTTAGCATGGATATAATAGTTACAGGTAGTACAAAACTTAAGCATACCTGACTTATAACAAGTGCATTCATAGGATTTACACCTACCAAAATAATAATAAACCCAGGGAGCATTGTCAGTAACCTTCTTAAATATACTGGAATTTTAATATTTACAAAACCATCCATTATTGTTTCGCCTGCCATGGCACCTACAGTAGCAGATGAAAAACCAGAAGCAAGAAGTGCTAATCCAAATGCACCGCTTGATAAACTTCCTAAAAGTGGTTCTAATGACCTGTGAGCTTGTTCAATTGATTCAACAACCATTCCCCTGCTATTAAAAACTGATGCGGACACTATTACCATAGCAGCATTTACAATGAAAGCAATATTCATAGCTAAAAAAACATCTATTTTTTCCATTTCATAATGATTTCTCTTTTCATTTAATGTCATTCCATCATTTCTACACTGAACAAGTTCTGAATGAAGATAAATAACATGGGGCATTACTGTTGCACCAAGCATTCCTACAGCTATTAATACAGCATGGCTGTTAGGCATGGATGGAACTAATGTATGAAAAGCTATTTGTGTCCAATCCGGTTTAGCAAGAAATATTTCAATAGTATAAGAAATACATATCACTGCAACTAACACAGAAATAACAACTTCAACTAATCTTTGACCATATTTCTGCAAATAAACTATAATGAATGTTATTACAGCAGTGAGAATTGCTGCATATGTCAGTGGAATGCCAAACAATAAATAAAATCCTAACGCTCCACCTAAAAACTCAGCCAAAGTAGTTGCCATTGCTGCGAGAGTAGCAACAACATAAAAAAAGTAATTTGCTTTTTTTGAAAAAACTTCTCTACACATTTGGGGCAAATTCTTTCCTGTAGCAATACCTAATTTTGCTGACAGAACTTGAAGAAATATTGCCATTAAATTACTCCATAATATAACCCATAAAAGACTATAATTAAATAATGAACCACCGCTTATATTTGTAGCAAAATTGCCAGGATCTACATATGCAACAGAAACAATAAATGCTGGCCCTAAAAATTTAAATAATTCTTTAATCCTCCTTAAAATAATTATTTCATTATTTTTATATATAGTAGGGGTTAATCTTTGAGGTTTATCTAAAACTCTTTCTTTTTCCATTTAAAAATAATTCACCTTCCTGTGTTATTATGATTTAAGATATTTTTACAACCTAAAATCTTAGTCTTCTATAAAATATGAATACGACACTAAAAATGTTACTCGAGGGTAATATTTTAGTTTTTAAAGAATATAATTTAATAATATGATTACCACCCCAAAAGCCACTCCGTGACTTTTGCGGCAAGTTAAAATAAAAGCAGGTGAAATAAATGGACGACAATGATTTTCGTACTTTTAGTGAATACATGAAAAGTGGCAATAATTCAATAACCGCTTCCATGGAAGACTATCTTGAAATGATTTGTAGGTTATCATCAGAAACTAATTTTACAAGAATACATGATTTAGCTAAAGCTCTAAACGTCCATCCTCCATCTGTAACAAGAATGGTACAAAGACTTGGAAAATTAAATTTAATACAATATGAAAAGTATGGAGTAATAATTCTTAAAGATGATGGAAGAAAATTAGGTGAGTATTTATTAAATAGACATAGAGTCGTTGAAACTTTTTTAAAGTTATTAGGAGTGTCTGAAGAAAATATTTTATATGAAACAGAAAAAATTGAGCATACAATTAGTAAAGAAACTACTTTATGTTTTAGTAAATATATTTCATTTATTAATGATAATCAAGATGTAGCAGATCGGTTTAATATATATAAAGAAACAAAATAAAAATTTAATATAAAAATCATCTTGTAGTATTAATTTATACAAGATGATTTTGGCATTTTATATATAAAGTCATAAAAATTATATTTCAAAATTTTATTAAGCTAAAATAATTTTACTTTGAATTATTAATTACACGTATTAAATCACTAAAAACCCCATATGCCGTTTGCTCTATTTCTGGCTCATGTTCGACAATTGAAATTGTACCCATAAGGTCTGTTGTAATACTAACTACGGAAGATGTACCTGTAATACTTGAAAGTAATGATCCTTTATTAATTTCTTCAGGATAGACTTTTGCTTTTACTTTTCCATTTTCAATTTTACCATTGCACAGAAGTTTTATAACATTTCCTCTATTTTCTGCTTCTTTTATTTTTTCATAAGTAATATCTTCAATACCCTTTCGCTCAACATCTTTTGGAGTTATGTTAGAACGCATTAAAACATTTAAAAGAGCTGCAGTTTTTGCTGCGGCATCCCATCCTTCAATATCCATTGAAGGGTCTGCTTCTACAAATCCTCGTATTTTTCCTTCTTTAATTACATCATCATAATCCTTGCCCTTAGAAAGCTCTTCTAAAACAAAATTAGTTGTAGAATTTAATATGCCATTTACTTCAGTAACTTTACAATATTTTAATGTTTCATCAACAAGGTTAAAAATAGGAGTTCCATCCATTACAGTTGTTTCATAATAAAATAAAACTTCATTTTTTATTGCCAATTCACGCAAAGATTCATACGACCATGCAATTGGTCCTTTATTAGCACTAATGGCATGTTTCTTTCTATTTAACGCAGTTTTTATATGATCCGTTGCAGGCTGACCTGTAAAAATTTGAAGAGGAGTTAATTCTATGAGTATATCATAATTTACCTTATTAGCTATTTCCATAGAATTAAATTTAGAAAAATCCTCGTTGTTTTCATCAAACCTATTAAGTTTTTCTATATCTAAAATAGCTTTTTCTAAATTTATTCCATTTTCATTTACTAAACTACCTTTACTATTAGTCGATATAGCTACAACTTGAACATTACAACTATTATTAACTATTATTTCATTTTGTTTATTAATTAAAAGTTTTGCAAAAGCTTGCCCAACATTTCCAAAACCAAGTATTGCAA
>DIVM01000136.1 GCA_002435835.1 Firmicutes bacterium UBA6132 | reverse complement strand
AGTTGTTGATAAAGAAAAAGTTGTTGGAATTCTTACGCAAGGAGATATTCAAAAAGTTTCACCTACTAAAGCAACATCATTAAGTATTTTTGAAATTAATTATTTACTATCTAAAACTAAAGTTAAAGATGCTATGACTAAAAATGCTATTACTGTATCACAGGACTGTCTTTTAGAAGAAGCAGCAGTAATCATGAGGGACAACAGAATAGGAACTTTGCCAGTTGTTGATAATGGAAAGCTCGTTGGAATCATTACTGAAAGTGATATTTTTGATGCATTTATTGAACTTTTAGGATTTAAGGATAAAGGAAGCAGAATAACTATTGAATCATTGGATATACCTGGTTCTCTTGCTGACATAGCAGAAGCTTTTGAAGCATTTAATACAAACATTACACATGCAGCAGTTTTTAGAGGTAATGGAAAAAGTGATGTTGTTGTTAGAACAAATGCATTGAACACAGATGAAATTGAAAAGAAATTAGTCGAACAAGGATATAAAATCGTTCATAAAATGGTTAATGATAAATAAAAAAAGAGCATCTCAATGTTGAGATGCTCTTTGTACTTTTTGGGGACGGACCGCTTTTTTTATTTTAAATATTTTTCGAACCAGTTTGTTAATTCTTCAAGTCTTCTCACTCTATGTTTTGGTTTTCCGCTGCGACTTAGTTCATGATTTTCGCCTCTGAACATACAAAGTCTTGCATCTACTCCATGATATTTTAATGCAGTAAACATTTGTAACCCTTCTGGTAACCAACAGCGATAATCTTCTTCAGAATGAATGAATAATGTAGGTGTAACAGCTAAATTAGCATATTTTAAAGGTGAATGATACCACAGTTTTTCTACATTTTCCCATGGTGTTGATTGTATTTGATCAGCATTGAAAAAATATCCTATATCTGTAGTTCCAAATTTTGAGATCCAGTTTGAAATGCTTCTTTGAGAAGCTGCGCATTTAAATCTGTCCGTATGTCCAATTATCCAATTTGTCATGAATCCACCGTATGAACCGCCTGTTACACCAATACGGGATGGATCTATTTGGTTATATTTTTCCAAAACTTTATCCGTAAATTTCATTAAGTCATCATAATCAATTGTTCCATATTTTCCTCTTATATCAGCAAATGCATTTCCTCTTCCATCACTGCCACGTGGATTTGAGAAAAAAACAAAATAACCTTCGTTCGCCCAATATTGCATCTCGTGATAAAAAACTTCACCATAAACCGTTTTAGGGCCTCCATGGATATTTAAAATCCCAGGATATGTTTTGCTTTCATCAAAGTTAACAGGTTTTAATACATAACCTTCTATTTTTACATCATCGCTTATGAAATCCAATCTTTCAGGAACTGATATATATTTGTTTTGATAAATCGCTTCATTAAATTTAGTTTTTTGTATTTCAAAACTTGGCTTAAAGCTATAGATTTCTTGAAGTTTTTGACCTCGTAAACCTATAAATAATATTTCATCCGAACCTATATCAAAACAATCAATTGTACCATTATTTCTTGTTAAAGTTGTTATAGTTCCATCCAAAGATAATTTTTTTATAAATGAGCTTTTATTTTCTGTACCTACAAAATATAATTCATTATTGTAAACACGAACATCTTTACCGCCACCATATTTACAGTCTGTTCCAACAGAACTGTGCATTCCAAAATCATGTTCTGCTAAAAACTTAATATCTCCATCATCTATTTTATAAAAATTAAAATTTTGATTCAATCCATATTTATCCATCAATGTGCCGCAAAAAATAATATTATTTTCTATGATTTCAGCATAATCAATATTATATTCACCATCTTCAACTATACAAAAAATTTCGTTTAAATTTAAATCAAATAAGTAAAGACCTGTTGTCAATTCTTTTTTATTGGTGAATTTTTCTGTTATGTAAAGAGCTTTATTATCTTTAACACCTGATAATGCTACATTTTCAAATTTATCTGAAATAGGCAATATATCATGTGTTAATTTGTCAAATACATATAGTCTGTTTCTTTTTTTATTAGTGAATCCTTCTCCATTTGCCCAGAAAGGAATTTCATCCAATATTTCATAGTCTTTATTTTCTTTTATTAAATCTATGGCTTTAGTTTTTTCATCCCCTGATAAAGAGTGAAGATTTATTCCATAATGGTCATATTCAGCAGTAATAATAAATTTATTTTCAGCAAGTATTTTAATGTCTGAAACATTCATTGGTATTCTCATATATTCATAAGCTTCACCACCATGGATATTTATAGCATAAAAGGCAGTCCATTGCTCGCCCTTATCTATTTTTTCTTTTAATTTTGGATCTCTTATAGATGGAAATAATATTGTGTCTTCATTAAGCCATATAAAACTTTTTTCCTTATTGCAGGTTGTTAGTTTTTTGTATTCAGATGTAAGGCAATTATAAATATAAATATTTGATAAATACTTATTTTCATCAAAATCTGAAGAATGAACAGTAAATGCAGCAAATTTTTTATCCGGTGATATTTCTAAATTTGATAAAAACTTATAGTCTAAAAAATCTTTTAATTTTAAATTTTCCATATTTTCCTCCATCTTATAGTGTGTCATTAATTTACTTTATTATATATCTATAAATTTAAATTTGCAATTAAAACTAAAAAACGTTGTATAATGCTTATGTTAGGTAGTATAATTAAAAGTATTCATATCTATATATTAAATTATTAGTAAAATATATCAGCTTTATTCGAGTAAGTTTAATCTAAAATATAAATATTATTATTTTAGAACTTAAAGAAGTTGAGAATTTCGGAGGTAATATGAATTTTATACTTAATAGAGAATTTACTCTTAAAACTTTAGAAGAAATTATTAATATACCAAGTCCAACTGGATATTGCAGTAATGTTATAAAACATATTGAATCAATAGTTGGTAATTATGGTTATAAGTTTACAAAAAATAAAAAAGGAAATGGAATAATTGAAATAGAGGGAAAAGATAACAGTCGTTGTATTGGTATACCAGTTCATGTTGATACATTGGGAGCAATGGTAAGGTCAGTAAATAGGGATTCAACTATTAAAATATCTTCAATTGGAGGAAATATATTTTCTACACTTGATGGAGAATATTGCAAAATACATACTCGTTTTGGAAAGATATTTACAGGGACAATTTTATCTACTTCTCCGGCTGTCCATGTTTATCCTGATGCAAAAATCAAGGAAAGAAATGAAGAAAGTATAATGGTTAGGCTTGATGAGGTTGTTCATTCCAACTTAGATGTTTTAAACCTTGGTATAATGACAGGGGATTTTATTTCTGTAGAACCAAAATATCAAATAACAGATTCAGGTTTTATTAAGTCGAGATATTTAGACAATAAAGCTGGAACAGCGTGTGCTTTAAGTGTTATGGAAATGTTTCATAGGCTTAATACAAAGCCAAAACATAAAATAAAAATAATAATTTCAACATATGAAGAAGTTGGACATGGTTGTTCTTCCATTCCAGATGATATAGATGAATTAGTTGGAATAGATATGGGATGTATAGGTCTTGATTTAGCTTGTACTGAACAGGATGTTTCTATATGTGTAAAAGACAGCTCAGGTCCATATGATTATGATATTACCTCAAATTTAATTGAACTTTGTAAAAAACATAAAATAAAGCATGCAATTGATATATACCCTATGTATGGCTCTGATGTTTCAGCTTCTTTAAGAGGAGGAAATGACATAAGAGGAGGACTTGTTGGTCCTGGGGTTAATGCATCCCATGGAATGGAAAGAACTCATATAGATGGTATGGAGAACACAATAAAATTAATATATACATATTTAACTGATTTTTAAATGAAAGGATAGAAAATGAACAATTTAATATTTTCAATAAATGTCGTATTACCAATGTTTTTAATAATGTGCTTAGGAACATTCTTTAGTAAAATAAATATTTTTGATGAAATATTTTTAAAA
>DIVM01000053.1 GCA_002435835.1 Firmicutes bacterium UBA6132 | reverse complement strand
AATAACTGCGGGAAAGAATATGACACCTCATTTGATGAAATGACTAAATGCAATGATTGTAATTCGGATGATTTTATTCTTACAGGCGGTACAGATATTATTCTAACAAGAATAGTGGTATGAGATGATATTGATTAATTTATCAGCAGAGGATGATACTTTCTTGCTTATGGTAGTGCCAACTGAAACATCTTCTGGTTGAATCCCTATTAAATATATCGTAAATTTCTTATTTCTTTTTATTTGATCAATTATCATTTCCAGAGATATGCTGTGTGTGGATGCAGTATAGGATTTAATCTCTCCCTCATCTAATAAATTTATTTCTCCTGGATTTAAATCAAGTATTATTGAATCAATAAAAATTATTACATCAGTTTTGGATTTCCTTATTTTAGAAACATAATTTTCAGGACATACTCCTGCATTTACTACCATGATGTTTGGAATTTTTGAGATATTATTATATATATACTCTCCAATACCATCATCATTTCTTAAAATATTGCTAATACAAACAAATAAAATCTTTTGATTCTTAAACTTATTTAGAAATTCTTTTTTAAAAATATTTTTATGAATAATAAATTTCAGCTGTTGTTTCACGTCTGCAATTCGGACAGAGGATCCTTATCCTTGAATGTCTCTGCCTGAATGGTTCATTTCTTGTTTGTTTCTTAAAATCCACTCTTGTGTAATCTTTTAAATAAGATAAAAATAGTGTTGGATTAGAGAATGCTGCTGACCCTACTTTTTCAAAAATCCATTTAATCTGGTCAGAAGGAGCAATAACTGAATCACATAATTCGCATAACACCAATTCCTTCTCAATGTCATTTATTAAAGTAGATCTGTCAGTTGTCGCTAAATCAAATTTGGTTGTAAGTTTAATTCCCTCACCTGTAATACAGTTTAATTCACATTGACCGCAGAATATACACTTACCTACATTTATTGTAATGATTCTCTTATTTTCGGTTTTTGATAACTTATCAGTAAATGACAACGCTCCAGTTGGACAAACAAAAGTACAGGCAGTACAACCAGTGCATTTACTCTCAGTAAATTCTGGTTTACCGCGAAAATTTGGTGATATTTTTGCCTCATCTTTTGGAAACTTTGAAGTATAAGGACCTTGTATCAATGCTCTAATTGCTTCACCTAATTCTCTAATTTTTGGTTTATGCATTTATTTTATACCCTTTCCTTCAAACTTTTCCTTGTATTTATCACAAACACTCTTGTACCAGAGTTTTACATTAGCTGCATAGGAACCTTTTGCTAATGCATGTGCAGAGGTTGGTGAGGTTAATACAATAAATATCATTGCCATTAAAGCTTTTCCTGAGGATGAATTTAAACCTGAATTAATAATAACTCCTAATAAAATTGAACAAGCTCCTAATGTTACACATTTTGTGGCACCCTGAAGCCTATTGTATAAATCAGGAAATCTTATAAAACCTAAACATCCTAAAAATATAAAAAATAATCCGATATAGATAAATATTTGTGCTGGTATATTAATTGTCATACTTTCTACCCTCCAGAAACTTAGCTAGAGCTATTCCACCAATAAAGCTTAATAAAGCCCAGGCCAGAGCTAAATCTAAGTAGAAATCCTTACCTGTATATAGACTCATTATTGCACAAAAACTAACTAATACGATTCCGAGTATATCAATTGCTACACTTCTGTCAGAGGCAGTTGGTCCAACTCCAATACGATAAAGACAAAAGAAACAAGATATAATAAGTAGAAAGAACATTATCCCATATACTATCATATTATATCACCTCTATCATTCAAAAATCTTGAGTAAAATATTTTCAAAACTGGACACAATATACTTTGTTGCTTGATCAATGTCTTCAGATAAAACATTGATCCAATGTATATACATAAAGCCATCTTCAGTTATATCTACCGTTAAAGTTCCCGGTGTTAGAGTTATTGAGTTCGCCAATGCAGCAATTGCAATAGGATTTTTTAATTTAGTATGAACTTTTACAATACCAGGATTTATTGGTAATTTTGGATGTAATACTCTATAAGCTACATCTCCCACTCCTTCCGCTCGGGTTGATAGAAACACAATAATATAGTATAAAAACCAGACTATTTTCATTAAATTAAATTTCTTGGATTTATATTTAATTTCTGACATATATCTTATTGTTATAAAGGAGACAAATAATGATACTACCAATCCTATATAAAAAGTTTGCCAATTCATAATCTTTTTTATAAAATCAAAAGGCCAGGAAATAAATAACCATATAACAAACATTATTATAGTTATTGAAAAAAATCTTTTAATGTTCATTTTATAGCCCCCTGACTACTCAAAACACTTCTTGAATACTCTTTTCCATTATAAATAACATTTGCAGCAGGAGTCATTATAGTTTCCTTAAAAGCTGGAATAAATGCTAAAGAACCGAGAAATATACACATTATTGATAAAAATATCATGGATGCTTTCATGAAAAACGGCACTTCTTTGACATCCCTTAAACTATCCTTTAACGTTCCCATAAATGCTAATTTTCTTAATTTTAAGAATAAAGAAAGCGTAATAATGCTTACTATGCCAATAATTATAGTTACTGACAAATTACCTGCTTGTATACAAGCAA
Organism: Firmicutes bacterium UBA6132; assembly: GCA_002435835.1. Next base: position 475 of record DIVM01000053.1, on the reverse strand, counting down.
TAAAAATAATTAATTTAGAGAAAAATCCATTAAATGGAGGTATTCCGCTTATTGATAAAGAGGCAATAAGGTTAGTATAATTTGTTACTGGCATCTTTTTATCTAATCCACCTAATTTTGATAGATCTCTTAATCCTGTACTATATTCAACTGCTCCTGAATTCAGGAATAACAGTGACTTGAATGTTGCATGATTTATAAAATGTAGTAAACCCCCCAGTATTCCTAAAGGAGATCCTATTCCAACGCCTATTAATATAAATCCAATCTGACTAATACTACTATAAGCAAGAAGTCTTTTCATATCCATTTGCCCTATTGCAAGTAAAATCCCTATCACTGCAGATAATACTCCGACTATAAGAAATATATTTAAGATTATATTTGAAGCTCCAAAAATATTAAAAATAACTCTTAATAAAGCATAAATACCTATAGATTTTATAAGTACTCCTGATAGTATTGCTGAAATAGG
>DIVM01000324.1 GCA_002435835.1 Firmicutes bacterium UBA6132 | reverse complement strand
GTTGTGGCGTTTCACAAACGCCTATTAAATACTATTATAGAGAGGTTATTATGAAATTTAAATTCAATCATTTTAATTTTAATGTACTTGATTTACAAAAAAGCATGAATTTTTATAAAGAATCCTTAGGATTAATAGAAGTAAAAAGAAAAGAAGCAGAAGATGGAAGTTTTATTTTAGTATATTTAGGAGATAAAGAATCAGATTTTACTTTAGAATTAACATGGTTAAAAGATAGAACTGAAAAGTATGATCTTGGGGATATGGAATACCACCTTGCTTTTGTAGTAGACAATTACGAAGAAGCATTTAAAAAACATGAACAAATGGGATGTATCGCATATGTAAATGAACAAATGGGAATTTATTTTATAACAGACCCTGATGGGTATTGGATAGAGATAGTTCCTACAAGATAATTAAATAATATGAAAAGTCGGACAATATTTTTTGTCTGACTTTTTTTATATAAATTATAATAATGTAACATTTACAACACACTAAATGTAATATATAATGCAAAATATAGATATTGATAATTATAATTGTTGAGATATATAATACATATGAAAAAAATATAATCAGTTGGAGTAAAGATGACTAATAAAGATATTAAAATAGTTGTAACAGGGGATATAACTATCAATTTATTGCAATGGAAAACATATATAAGCGATATAAAAGAATACAGCTATAAAACATATCCGCAATTTCATAGAAACATAAAACTTGGTGAAGACTTTATTTTATCAAAACTTGTTGAATTATCTACTGAAGCAAATATTATTGCGCCTAAAATAGAATTTGAAAACAATAGAATAAATGACGATAGTATAGTATCTACTGTTGAATTAAATTTATTTCCTATGATTAATGGCAAAAATAATAAAAATAAGGTATATAGGGTAAAAGAATTTCTTGGCTTTACTGGACCTGATAGTGGAATTCCAAAACAATACCCTATAATAAATGATGATTCTGAAGTTGATATAATAATTTTAGATGATGAGAACAATGGTTTTAATAATAGCGAAGAATTTTGGCCTAAAGCCCTAAAATCAAAAGACAAATCTCCATTAATTATTTATAAAACTAATAATCTTGGGGAATCAAACAGCCTTTGGAACCATATTGAGAAAAATCATTTAAATAAAACTATTGTAGTCATCAATGCAGATGATTTGCGTTCAAAAGGCGTTAATATAAGCAAAAGGCTATCATGGGAAAGAACAGCATTAGATTTCGTTTGGCAGATGAATAATAATCCAAACTTAGTTTCACTTTCTAAATGCAACCATTTAATAATTCCATTTGGTGTTGAAGGTGCAATACATTATAAGAATAAGGGTAAGTCTGAATCAGAATTATATTTTCTTACATATGAGTTTGAAGGAGGATTTATTAAAGAAGAACAAGGAAAAATGTATGGTCTCACATCTTGTTTTGTAGCAGGACTTGTTAAAAATATTGTATCAGGTATCATAAGTAATGATAATTTGGACATTTATATAAGCGAAGGAATACGTGAAGGCATTGTTGCTGCACAAAAATATTTCATTCATGGTTTTGGAAACAGTGTTCCTGAATGCAGTTTCCCTGACCCTTCTACATTTACTGAAAAAGAAAATGACTTTATTTATAAAGAGCATATACAGAATGTAAATATTAGAAATACAAAGAATTTAAATTGCAGGTCATGTTGGTACATCATTAAAGACAAGAATTCTTTTAACTTAGCTGAAATTGCATATGAAATAGTAAAATATGGAGAAAAAAGTGCACTTAAATTCATGCCCATAGCACAGTTTGGAAATTTGAAAACAGTGGACAGGACGGAAATAGAAGGTTATAGAAGTATCAATAATTTAATGTCTGAATATATTTCATCTAAAAATACTGTAAGGCCATTATCAATTGCAGTTTTTGGAACACCTGGTTCAGGAAAATCATTTGGAGTAACAGAAGTAGCATCAAGTATAGCTCCTAATTTAATTAAGAAATTAGATTATAATTTATCCCAATTTCAATCTATTGATGATTTAATAGCTGCGTTTCATAAAGTTAGGGATTATACACTCAAAGGAAGAATTCCATTAGTGTTTTTTGATGAATTTGACAGTTATTTTGGTAAAAAATTAGGATGGCTTAAATATTTCCTTGCACCTATGCAGGATGGGGTTTTTAGAGAGGGGGATGCTTTACATCCAATTGGTAAGGCAATCTTTGTTTTTGCGGGTGGAACTAGTAATACATTTAAAAAATTCAGTGGTGAAGATATAATAAGTGAGGATGAAAAAATTGAATTTCTTAATGATTTTCAAAACTCTAAGGGACCAGATTTCATAAGCAGATTAAGAGGTTATGTGAACATATTAGGTCCTAATCAAACTGATGAAAAATGGGATCAATTATTTATAATTAGAAGAGCAATGCTTTTGAGATCTCTTCTTGAAAGGAAAATGCCTCATTTAATTAATTTAAATGATGAAGCTCAAATTGATAATGGAGTTTTAAGGGCTCTTTTAAAAATTACAAAATATAAACATGAATCAAGATCGATGGAAGCAATTTTAGAAATGAGTATGTTAAATGATGCTAAAAAGTGGGAGCAAGCTCATCTGCCTTCAAAGGAACAATTAAGGCTACATGTGAATGAAGAGCAATTTTCTCGCCTTTTGATGCAGGAAGAATTCTATAGTGAAAAGGTTGAAAAGCTTGCCAAAGACCTTCAAAAAGCACACATAAATATTAATAATGATTTAAGAGGTCATATAATTAAAGATTGTAAAGCCATTAGTGAGGAAGAAAAAATTTATATACATCATCAAGTAAGGCATATTCCAAAGGCTTTACAAAAAGTTAATTATGAGGTTATATCTGTTAATGGAAAACCTGAAGCTATTAAATTCACTGAAAAGGAATTAGATATTCTTGCAGAATATGAACATAAACGAAGCTCCCTTGAAAAAAAGGAATCAGAATGGGCATATGACAAAACTTTACCTTATTTATTATCCTATGATAAATTGCCCGATGAATATAAGAACAAAATTAAAAATTATATAAAGGCATGGCCAGAAATTTTAGCTAATTCTAATTTTAAAATAGAAAGATTAAAGTTTCTATGTAATTGTGAATCACAACTTTTTATGTAGTAATAATTTTTTTTATTGTTTAGGGGCAAATTTAAAATATAATTTGCCCTTTTATAGTGTGCCCAGCATGGG
>DIVM01000241.1 GCA_002435835.1 Firmicutes bacterium UBA6132 | reverse complement strand
GATAGTAGGAATTCATTACACTTCCAATGAATTCCTCAATTAAGATGACGCAATTGACATACTATTTCACCCGCTTTTACAGAAGGATTTGCCCCAGATTTGCCCGGACCTTTTAGCTAATTATATTGAATTTTTAGCAATATCTCATAACCTTACTATTGATATATTACAAATTAAAAAAATGCATTCAAAAGAAGGCATTTCATAGTGTATAATTTAAGTATGCGAAAAACAAATACTACACATAAAGATTATACTAAAATTTCAGAAATTATCAACTGGTAATTCCAATGGATTTCGAAATATTAATACCAAAAGAGGCGGAGGTTAACAGCTAAAATAACTTTTAATATGCTTTAATAATAATTGATTATAGCGAAAAGAAGTTCTTAAATCTAAGGACTTCTTTTTTGTGTATTTATATATGTATAATGTCTTAACAGTAATTAAGAGCTATTAAAATAAATCAACATAGTGCGGAATATAACATTTCTAAGTGCGGTTTCGCACGAATTATTATTTTAAACATATAAAATGCTGTGAAACCAACAAAAAATCATATTAATTAAGTGGCATAATTATTGCATGTATATAAAAGGTTTCTTTTGTAAATTATGGAATAAACAAGTATACTAAATTATTTACATAAAAATTATATATATATAAATTTAGTATTGCTTTAAAATGTAATATTAGTATTTCAATAAATATTGATTAAAGAAAGATGCAGCCTTTATGGAAATAAAATTGGTTTTGAAATTTAGTCTGAAATCAGAAATTTGTTAGGGAGAGTAAAGAAAATAAAAGAATATCTAACATAGGATTTTAACAAATATTAAAATAAGCTTGCTGATAATATTTTATTAATAAAAATTCATGTCCATAATGAGAAATCGTGTTAGTAGTAATAAAGCAAAAAAATAACATAATTCAATTTGCTAAAAGGAAGGGCACAATATGAATAAATTTAAATCACTAAAAACAAAACTGATAGTATGTACAACTATGATATTACTTTTAACTGCTATTCTAAATTTAATTGTTGGAATTACTGCAAGTTACAAAAGCATCACACAGAATGTTGAAACAGATTTAAGCTCCTTTGGAAAGGCAGCTGAAATGATAATTAATAATTCTTTAAATGACATAAAATCAGGCGTTCAATCTATTGCAAAATTAGATGTAATTGGGAAGCCTGGCGTTGACCAGACACAACTTTTGAATTCTCTTGATGGGCATATGAAAGAACAGGAATATCTATCACTAAGTATAGTTGATAATACTGGCAAGATTATAAGCAGTGATAAAAATTTGAATGGCAAGAATGTTGCAGAACAGGAATATTTTCAAAAATCACTTGCTGGTGAAACTTATATATCCACCACTACATATGATATCAATAATAAATTATGTGTTATTGTCTGCACACCAGTTTCTAATGGCAGCAACTACAAAGGGGTGGTCATGGCGACACTAAGCCCACAAGTTTATAGTAACATTATTAAGGATATAGTTGTTGGAAAAACCGGAAATTTATTTATAATTGACAAAGAAGGAAGTATGATTGCAAGCAAAAATCCGGATTTGGTAAATAGCAGAGCAAATTTTATTGAAAAATCAAAAACTGATAAATCTTTTGCTACCGCTGCTGTAGTTTATAAAAACATGATCGCAGGTAAAAGTGATGTGGAAACATATGCGTATGATACAGGTGATAGAATTTGTTACTATGCACCTCTAAAAAATACTGATGGATTTTCATTCGGAGCCGTTGCGCCTATTGCTGAAATGACATCCACTATATGGTATACATTTGCAGGCCTCACAATATCATCCTTATTATGTATTATACTTGGAGTTATTTTAATTTCAGCAGTGGCAAAATCTATAGTAAATCCTATTTATACTGTCTGCAGCAGATTGGAACTTTTAACAGATGGCAATCTTCATGCAGATAATGTAGAGGTGAAATCAAAGGATGAAATAGGTATTTTAGCTACATCACTAAATAAAACAGTTAACTCGCTACGTGACTACATTACAGATATAACAGAAACCCTTAAGGAAGTTTCAGAAGGCAATATGCTTGTAGAAGTAAAGGGTAATTTTGAAGGAGATTTTGCTCCAATAAAAGAGTCACTTGTTACAATTACAAAATCACTTGACTCTGTATTATCGGATATTAATGAAGCAGCAGAACAGGTTTTAAGCGGTTCTGAACAAGTTGCCAACGGCTCACAAACATTAGCACAAGGTTCAACGGAACAGGCAAGTTCTATTGAAGAACTTTCTGCAACAATAGCTGAAATATCATCAAATGTTAAGGAAAATGCAAAACATGCAACTGAGGCAAGTACAGATGTAAGTAATGTCCGCGCTGAAATAAATATATGCAACCAACAAATGCAAAATATGATTGATGCAATGTCACAAATAAATGATTCATCAAACGAAATTGGAAAAATTATTAAAGCCATTGAGGATATTGCTTTCCAGACTAATATACTTGCACTGAACGCTGCAGTTGAAGCTGCAAGGGCTGGTTCAGCAGGTAAGGGTTTTGCTGTTGTAGCAGATGAAGTAAGAAGTTTAGCTAGTAAAAGTTCACAAGCAGCAAAAAATACAACTGTTTTAATAGAAAATTCCATGAAACAAGTAGCAAATGGTTCTAAAATTGCGAATGAAACCGCACAATCGCTCCTCAGAGTAGTAGAGAGTACAAAAGCGGTTGTATATACTGTTGACCAAATTTCTGAAGCATCAATTCATCAGTCGGATTCCATAGGCCAAGTAACAAAAGGCGTTGAGCAAATTGCATGCGTAGTGCAGACAAATTCTGCAACTTCTGAAGAAAATGCTGCTGCAAGCGAGGAACTATCCGGACAGGCACAGACAATGAAAATGCTTGTTGGGAAATTCAAGTTGGGAAACCAATGCAACGATAACTATAATACTGAATTCTAAAAATATCAAACTATCCTGGAAAGGAGGGCTGTCTCAAAATAGAAAATAAAGTTTCTATAAGAGGTAGCTCTCTAATTGTCCAGTAAAATCAAAATGCACCAAAGCAAAAGGAAATCGCCGAATGGATACATCTAAAGTTTTTATTGATAAATGTTCAAAATCTTTAAACAATATCACTACTCCAAAAGGGATGATGTTAAGAATGAATCATTCAATACAAGTCGAAGGAGCCTTTGGAGCTTTAAAAGAAGATTATGGTTACAGGAGATTTTTAACAAGAGGCAAAAAGAATGTTTATGTTGAATTTCTTTTGTTATGCTTTGGATTTAATCTAAATAAATTGCATCAGAAAATACAAAATGATAATTGCAACAAATCATATTTTTAGATGGTTTTATGACCTTTAATTTTTGTACCCCAAAAATAAAAACAACCTCAAAATTTCACTTGATAATCAAGATAAAATTTGAAGTTAGTTTTGTTCTTTGCTACTCCATTTTTTACCGCACCATTTACATTTAAACCCCCAATCCCTTATATTGCTTTTTCCAGATATAAGCTATAGAAAAAGAAAGGACCATTTAGTTACTTGGTTAGATAGCTTAACCGGTAAATTATATTCAGATGATAGCCATTCTGAAGATTATGGCTTTATTCGTCTTGCTTACTCCAACAAAGAAATTAAAGGAAAACCAGGTATATTGACATTTAGTTCATGTCCAAAGTGTGGAAAACGTAAATTAAATGCAACAGATTTTATTACCAAAGGTAATGAGCCATTTTTCAACTTAATTTCAGAACAATTTTATACTCAGCCACCAACAATATTTGATCAAGTTGAAAACAAAAAAACGCCAAATGCCGGGAGAAAGGTATTACTCTTTTCTGATAGCAGACAGAGAGCAGCTGTTTTGGCAAAAGATTTAACTCGTGCATCTGATGAAGATGCCATGAAGAAAGCATTAACATTGGCTGCTATCGAGCTACAAACGTGGGCTCAACAAACAAGACGCGAAGCTACAATGAATTTATTGTATGTAGCCTTTTTAAAAGTTGCAGCTGAAAATAATTTGAGATTTTTTTATGGTGAAGATGAACAGGTGCTAAAAGAATCTTTGTTAGAAATGCAAAGAATAATTAAGAGAAATGGCGGAAAAGTTGATTACTTAAAATAACTTTCCATGATTTGAGACATTTGCAAGCTAACATGATGATAAACGCTGGTGTGAATATTGTAGTTGTTGCTAAAAGATTAGGAGATACAATTGAAACTGTATCAGAAACCTATTTACACTCAATAGAGAAAGTTGAAAAAAAATCAGTATCTCAGCTTGAAACTTTTATTGGTATCATTAAAATAGCTAAATAAGATTTGCCCGAGACATATTTTAGAAACAACGTTTAATTAAATTACTTCTCATTTTTTACGATTATCAAAAATCAAAGAAGACACTAACCCATTGGAGTCAGTGCCTTTCATCTATAAGTTCTTACATATTACTTACTTTATCGCGATCATGTTCTTCTTGATACTTGAGGCGTGTAGCTTTACCCCCTCAAATCTTCAGGGCTTAGACGATAGTAGGAATTCATTGAATTCTCAATGAATTCCTCAATTAAGATGTCGCAATTGACATACTGTTTCACCTCGTTTCCCAAAGAATTTGCCCCAGATTTGCCCGAGGAACATAAGATAATAGTATTGAATTTACAACAATATATGTTATATATCAAATCATTTTCTGTTGTAGTATATAATATATTACAATTAGGGTATGTGTTTGAGGATGCATACTTAGGTGAGTCGGATAAATCAGGCTCATCCTTTTGTTTTATGCATCACACCAATCCTATCTCCATTTTAAGCATATTTTTATTCCCACTCAACTATAGTTTTTCGACATAATTCGACACATATTGGGTTTTCAACGTCTTATTACTTCTTATATTTGCATTATTTTTGAAAATACTCCGTAAATACAACTTTTAGAATCATATTTATTTAAATATCGAGCTCTACTTGACAAATTTGTCAGAGGTAAAACAAACCATCATAGCAGCTTTAATAAATTAATATGACATTAAATATGCAGAAGACATCCAAGATGTGCTTAAAGATCTATTAGGCGGAACATTTCTTATAAATAAGGCTTTTCCAACAATTAAGGCTACTATATATACCTATCAATGTAAATGGATCACTACGCTAATATTTAATTTTCTAAAAAATGTACACCTTTTTATAAATTTGTTAATTATAATAATTGAAAGTCCGACAAAAGCACTAAAAAAATAATGCTTATGTCGGGCTTTGAAGCTATGTTTTATTATGCTTCGTTTTGCTAAATAAGAATTTCTGAATTTTCTTTAATTACTTTATGAAACTTTCACTTGTGGACTGGTATATCAATGAATAATAATCTTTCATGTCGATAACCCTATTTGAAATTATGTAATATGGTCATTTTTTATTTAATATTATCAATGAAGCATTTATTACAGATTTTCCTTTGATTGAATGGTATAACTCATTGGTTTAATAATTTTTGTGAAATATTTTTTAAAATTGATATACATCAAAGTTTTTTCATATACTTTGCATTATACTCAAAACATAATAAAAATTATAATAGCAGGAGGAAATATAGATGAAAAAAGTTACATTACAATTAGAAGAGTTGGTATGCCCAACATGTGCTAAAAAAATTGAAGCAGCATTAAACAAAGTTGATGGGGTTGATGATGTAAATGTTCTATTCAACGCAAGCAAAGCTAAAATCAACTATGATGAAACAAAAATTGATTCAGAAAAAATAACAAAGGTTATTACTGATTTAGGATACGAAGTACTGAACGTAAAATAATAATCATTGCAACTTAGCAATGTTGGGGAGGGCCTTCGTCCTTCCCATTGATATAATAAGGAGGAAAATATTTTGAAAAACAAAAAAAATACAGTAATAATATCTGGAATATTAATATTATTATCCTTTCTATTGAAATATATAAATGCAGATGCTTTTATAACCGACGGATCGATGATCGCAGCCTCTGTTGTTGCAGGATATTCAATAGCAAAAAATGCGATAGGAGCATTGAGATACAAAGTTCTTGGAATTGAAGCTCTCGTGACTGTTGCGGTAGTCGGAGCAATATTTATAAGAGAATACTGGGAAGCAGCCGCTGTAACATTTTTATTTACGTTTGGTTCGTATTTAGAGGCAAGAACACTGGAAAAAACTCGGTCTTCTTTAAAATCATTGCTGGACTTGGCTCCTACCACAGCATCCGTGTACAGAGATGGAAAAGAAATTAAAGTATCTCCAGATGAAGTTTTAAAAGGCGAAAGAGTAATAGTAAGACCTGGAGAAAAAATTCCTGTTGAT
>DIVM01000368.1 GCA_002435835.1 Firmicutes bacterium UBA6132 | reverse complement strand
TATTTAATAAATAATAATCAGTATCGAATAATTTACTTTTTTTTATTAGAAAATATTCTCTCCACTTATTAAACATTAATTACTCTTTGATCCAATTTCTTTTTACGATAATTATGGGTTGAGACACCAAAATAATCCTTTGTTAATTCCCAATTTATATTTTACTCTAAATATCTTCATTAATTTTGTGAGCTTATTGTATAGAAAATTATTTGATAATAATCTGATTACTTTAATATATAGGTTTATTTTGAATAATTAAATAATAAAATAGTATCGGTGAATAACTTAAGGTAAAATAAATTAATCACATTACATTTGAATTTTGAGATTAGTATCAGAAGTCGGAATTTATTCCTAATTTGGCAATTAATAGGATGAGGTCTTGAATAATTTTATTGGATTAATGGAAATCAAAAATTTTCTATTTATGTTCATAATGTTGATTATTCCTGGTTGGTTCTTGTTATCAATTTCAGGATATTGGAAAAAATGGACTCCTTTACAAAGGTGGATATTAACCATTTGTTTAAGTATTTCATTTTATCCAGTTTTATTCTACTTTTCGAGAGAGGTTTTTCCTTCCATGCATCTTGGAAAGAATAAATTGATCCTGTTATTGGGGATATTCTTTATAGTAATTGTTATTAGAAATTACAAGAATTTCAAAGAACATGTTCAATTTGATAAATATGAACTGATTGCGATAGGAGTAATTTTCCTAACACTATTAACTAGATTTTTAATTTTAAGTAATCACCCTTATCCGGCTTGGACGGATTCGTTACATCACACCCTTTTGACTAAATTAGTTGCGATGAATGGTCAATTACCCTATTCCCTTGAGCCATATGAACCTGTAAATTTGTCAATGTATCACTTAGGTCTTTATTCAATTACAGGTACATTTTCAATGTTAACAAATTTTCCAGCGCATACATCACTTCAATGGATCTCCCAGGTATTTAATGGTCTGTGTGGTATTGGAATTTACTTGTTTCTGGATAAGTATGTAAATAGAAAAGCTGCAATTGTTGGTTTAATTGTTGCTGGACTATTTTCATTTCAACCGAACTGGTATTTTAATTGGGGACGGTTCACGCAACTTTCAGCACAATCTGTGTTGGTTACGGCAATGGTTCTTAATATCGAGGCTATAACTCATTATAAGAACCATGATCGAGCAATTAATAAAATCTTTACAGTTTTCTTTGCTTCTCTTTTAAATGCAGGTATGTTCCTTTTACATTTTAGGGTTGCAGTTTTTTACTTCATATTTGTTGCTATTGTAGTAGTGGCTGAATTCATAAGATCATATAGAGTGAAAAAATGGATTTCTTACATCTCAAATTTAGGCTCAATAGCTTTGTTTTCAATAATATTAATTTCACCTTCAATTTTTCAGGCTTTTTCAAAATATTTAGAAATAAAAATGGGTGATGTTAATAATAGTCAAAGTGCTGAAGCAGCTTATTATCATTTTCCGTTATCATCGTATTTTACTTTGGGTTTACCCGCCTGGTTATTCCTGATTACACTTTCTTTCTTGCTAGTTGGTTTAATAAAGAAAAATGAATTGATGATCAAAGTATTTATTTGGACTTTAGGTCTTTTCGGAATTGGTTACCTATATTTGTTAAACATTCCATTTTTGATGGTGACAAATTTGGGTGCTATCCTTATCATGTTATATATTCCCTCAGCGTTAATTATTGGAATTGGTTTTGAAGAATTAAAAAATTCTATACCTTCATTATTCGAACGAGATCGTTTATTTAATGTTTTTTTGATTGCAGGTTTATTTTTCGGATATGTAAGAGTATTTGATATTGAGGAATCCCGATTTTTCTTAACTAGTGAAGATATCGAAGCAATGACCTGGATTAATGAGAATCTTCCAGAGAATACAAAAATTGGGGTAAACACTACTTTCTGGTTAAGTGATCATCCACACGGAGTAGACAGTGGTTATTGGATACCTTACTTTACAGATCGAACAATTACTACAGGATCAATGTTATTCAACATTGGTTCAAAATCATACGCTGACAGAATAATTCATGAAAGTAATATAGTAGAAGATTTCTATCATAATTTAGACTCAAAATTAATATCTGAATTATGTTCTTCCGAAATTAATTATTTTTATTTACAAAATTTTCCGCAAACACGTGAAGTAATAAGTCTGGAAACATTGGGTTATGTTTCTATTGAATACAACAAAAAAAATACTATGATATTGAAATTAATCTGTAAGTAACCGTCATAATGCTAATTTTTCAAAGAGACTAACAATTTTTAAAAATAAATGATCAAGATATTAAAGTAATTTTCTCATTGGTTACTTCCAGTCGGTTTTTTTTTCATGAAAAAGGATTTTGTCTTATTTTGAATAAAAAAACCAAAAACCATGAGTAAAAATTCAGCCAATAAGGTAATCATACGAAAAATTATAGCAATTGCAGATGAGGTTGAAAAAGGTAGGTTGAAGAAAAAGATCAATAAATTATTTAGAACTAATTCACGAACACCAATTCCTGCAGGGACAAAAATAATCAGAAAACCAATTACCCAAGAAATACTATTTATACTAATCACTAAAAAAAATTGAGAAAAATTAAATTTTTCAATTATATAGAACGCAAAAATTGAGTTTATTAAACTAACACCATACAAAATCCAGGAAGAAAAAAACAATAACAAAATAGTAACAATTGAGGGAAAGTTTATTCGTTTTGAATAATCATTGTGGAATTTTTTTTGTAAAGGTTTTGATTTAGTGAAAATAATAAAAATTATAAGTAGAAGTGAGAGGAAAAAAAATAAAAGAAATAAAAATTGATAATTTGTTAAATAATTCAAAATAAAGAATCCTAAAGCGAGATTTGTTAAAAAAATGATTATCATTTCCAAGATTGATATAAATAAAGATTTTTTGTACGGAATTTGATAGATGTTAAATAACCACTCACTCCTCGTAATATAACCCCAGATTGATCCTGGTATATACCTAGGAAGAAAGGTAAATGTATATCCAAAAAAAACATCTCTGTATGGTAAGCTGAATCCTAATGTATTAAGTAATTTTCTCCAGCCTAACACTTGAAAAATTAATGCCAAAAAAGCAGCAACCAATGATATGATTAGAAATCTTTTATTTTGAAAATTTAACAAACTTATATTAATTGAAGAAAAACCATCTTTTATTTGAAAAGCTAACAGAATTAAACCAATAATAGAACCAAAAAATTGTAGGGCTAATCGTATTGTTTTTTTGTTAATCATAAACTTCTAATTAAAAACCATTAAATTGAACTTTTCCCAAATCGGTAATTTTTCCTTGTTCAACTGAAATTATAACGACATTACCCGTTTCATCAACTAAAGCTTGTCCACCAAGAACAACTTCGTGAATTATTAATGAATATTCACCTGGATTAACATCATTGAATACAAAATCACCAGTTGTTGAGTCGAAAATTGCTATTGGGGAAGTTTCTGGGTCTAAGAACCCACCGAACATTCCATTTGAATCTGTGATAATGTCACCAAGATATAAAACCAATCCAACACGATCAGTAGTTTCCTCTGTTTGAATGGTACCCTTAATAGCGCCATATTTTTCTGAAGAAATGACAATTGAAGAATGTGGAGAAAAGTCTGGTTGAAACCCAGGATTATTTTTGTTATTTGCTGTGCAATTTGAAAAAATGGATAAGAAAATGATTGCTAAAAGTATTTTTTTTATCATGATATATTCCTTTATTATATTTTCTCATTAATTAAAAAATCGAGGTCGACTAGTCGACCTCGATTTTTTAATTTTATTTATTCAATTCCAACACCTGTATACATATTTGCTACATGTCTTCCATAATTTGTGTGTAAAACAGTCGCGACAATATTTACTTCTCCTAATCCGGTAGCAGTAATTGTTGCTGACCCTTTCCAAGGTTGAGGAATTGTTGCCCCACCATCTAAATTACCATTTAATCCTAAATATAACTCATAAGCAGCACCAGGCTCAAGTGATATATTAGTCTTACTTCCAGTCCAAGTCGTAGAAACATCTGGATCAGCTTTAAGATTAATATCTACAACAACCGTATCAAGACCCGTATTTTGAATTTTAATTCCTGAAATCCAAATTCCAGCTCCAGAAGGCCACCGATACAATGAGGGGAGACTAATCTTTGAATGACCAGAAGAAAAACCCGCATATCCTAATGCGACACCATAACCACCGCCTGCACTATAATTTGTGTGTTGAACTGTAGCGATTACTGTTCCATTGGCTTCAATTTTTGCAAACCCTCTAAACATATCGGGAATTTTCGTATTATCTTCGAAATACATTGCAGGTAAGTATAATTCAGTATTTCCATTAGCTGGAATTACAACGGTCTTGGTTTTTGAATATACCGGACGATCAGGATCAGCAGTAAACGTCACTGAAGCACTTACAGAACTTGTTGTTGGATTGACAATTTTTATTCCAGAATTCCATGTTCCACTTACTCCAGTATAATTTTTATAAAGAGAAGGAACCATTATTTGAGTTCCGCCGTCTTCTACTGTAATACCTCTACTTTGTA
>DIVM01000175.1 GCA_002435835.1 Firmicutes bacterium UBA6132 | reverse complement strand
CGATTTCTTCTTTTTTATCATTATAATCACGACCAAATTTTATGATTAGCAGATATCTTACTGCATTCATATCTGGTTGTGCCTTTTTCTTATACTTAACTATTTTCTTTTTTGTTCCAGTTTTAGTCTCTTCGATGGTTGTTTGAGTTTCTTCATATTCGTAACCGACTGCCTTTTTAATTAATGTATCGATTAAAGTATATTTTAGATCATCATTTCCAAAAACAAATGCTTGATTCATCTTGGGATGACGATTTTTCAATTTATACATTGTCTTTTCTGACATACCGAGAATTTTAGCAATCTCAACTTGTGGTACTCCTTTTGAAATTAATTCTTTTATCTCATTTAACCTTTTATCTAGTATACCGTCACGTTCCCACTTTTCGTAGTAATCAAGCGTATATCCTTTCATTCTAAATCACTCCAACTGTAAGGTAATTATTGTCAAAACTGTAATGACTTACCAGTTGAATACTACAAATCTTTCTGCAAAAGAAAAAGGAATCCGATCAACTCGAACTCCTATTACTTCTAGGCTTACTTTTAGCCAGTACTCCACGATAAATACACTCTATCATAATTGTCAAATTTTGTCCATGAGCGTAAAGCACGATATAGCCCAATTAGGCTCTTAAAAGTGTAGTGTGATTTAATCTAATATAATCTTATATGATTTCTTTTCGTTTGCTATACAAGAAATCACAAGGATTATAGAAGCCATTATGATTTTGTGAATATTTCTTTGTACTCTGAAAAATCAATTATCTTTTTGATTACAGAAAATAGTGTGTTTTTCATTTTCAATGTTTGTTCATCTCTCACATAAATGTGCTTAATGAAATCAAAGTCTTTCTCCTCAGTTTTCCCATAGATGAAATATCCCTTGTTCTTGGGACCAATTTCTCCAAAAACTAGATTATCTTCTGCTTCATCAGCAAAATGAATCGGATTCTTTTTACCACTCTTGCTTATTGGATATCTATAAATATCACTAGTATGATCTATTTTGTCAATTTCATTTATTACTCTAGATAATTCTTTAAGAAGGTTATCATCATATCCAAATAACTGCTGGCCATTAGTAACTTTAGATTCTTGAATTTCAACAAACTTATCAAATAGAACACTAATACTGTGAGTCCTTGATATATCAAACTTTTTTGACTTTTGATTATAAATAACCTCAGGTTTTGATGGATTTATGTTTTGATTATTCACTTCTTGTAATATCAATGATTTAACTATTAATTCTAATGAATGTCTTAATAAGTATACTACTGGATAAATAATATTATAGTTTTTACCTGTCAGTATTTTTTCATCTAGCAAAGTTGCAGATTCGTAATAGTTATATGAGACTATCACCATTCTTTTTGATAAATCTTTATTTTTCACAAATTATCAATCCTTTCTATATAAGAAAAAGTGCTATTTATAAAGCACTTAATCATTTATATTTTTAGTAGTAGATTATGAGAAATGTACATTAATTTCTCTTGCGGTTGAAACAAAATCATATTTGGTAATCTCTAATATGTCAGATTTATCGAATCCAACTGATAAAACAAGTAAAAAGTTATCAAAATCATAAACATCAATATTTTGATTATAATCATTAGAAATTGTATCATTTTTTGCTAATAAAATGATATGTTGAAAATCCTCACTTATAAGATAAGTATTTCCATTAACATGAGCATAATTCAGATGTTGCGTAGGTGTTAGTGCAATGATGTTTTCTGGATATCCACTAATTTCTGGAAAATCACTTTCAGGGAAAATATGATGCATGTGGGTAGCTAAATCTGAAGCGTGGTTTTCTTGATAAACTTCAGATAACCCATTATTGAACATTGCATTATATTCTCTAACAAGTCTCTTGGCTTTTGAAGATTGATATTTATATAAATCCAAATTATCTTTTTGAGAATAACCGATTGAAGCTTCATATTGTTTTCTAGTCATGTCTTTTGGTTTGTTAGCATACACATCCCTAAAATTATCTCGATTATACATCAGCATATCATATGTGATTTTTTGCTTCGAAATTCTCCCTCTCTCAGTACCGTACGAATTATGAAAGTATGACAAGGGATTAAGAACCTTAATAAATATTCTATATGGTTCGAGCAATTTATTAATTGGTGTATGATTAATGATAAATTTTGCATAACCATCTTTCATGTGATTATAGTTGCTTTTATTTGGGGATTGGAAAAAAGATTCAAACAAGTAATAAATTCCTGAATCAGTAAGTACTTTTGTAATATATTTATTAAGAAATAAAAGAGAATTTTTCTCTCTTATAGATAGCCACTCCAAAATAATACGATTTTTAACTATATAATAATTACGATTACCTCTTTTTGCCTTTTCGAGAACACCAGCATATGATAATAACTCCATTGGTTGTTGAAAAAACTTGTCATATTCATTTCTTGCTTTCTTTTCATTTGGACTAGGTTTTTTAAATATATTTTGAATATTTTCTACTGTAAAATCAGAATGCCAAACGTCCATAGAAGTAAAATACTCATTTTCAATATCAAAACTATCTAGATTCAATATGCAATCTGATATAATTGTCAAAACATCTGGTGTGCATTTTTGATCAATCCATCTTGCGTTATTTGATACTCTTATATCATAATTTGTTTCCAACAAAAATAAATCAATATCCTTTTCACTTAACCACTTCATTTATTTTTCCTCCTAATCCCATAAAAGAATACACTATTGTTGTCT
>DIVM01000091.1 GCA_002435835.1 Firmicutes bacterium UBA6132 | reverse complement strand
TACATAAATTCTGTATGAGCCGCTTGAGCTTTTTATAAGAAATGTTAGTGCAAGCACAATCATTCCCTGACCTCCAAGGTATGTTAGAGAAAATCTCCACATATTTATCCCGTTTGAGACATGATCAAGATCTTGAATAAGTACAACCCCTGTTGTTGTAAACCCACTCATTACATCAAAACATGCATCCAAATAACTTAAATAATTGCCACTTAAATAATAAGGTATTGCACAAATAAGCATACCGAGAAACCATGACAAAGCAGCAATAATCATTCCACGGCTCCAATCAACCTTTCTCTTTCTGCCCGCATTACAAATTATAACCAAAGCTGCCCCTATTATCAGAGCAATTGACATGCTTATTACAAAGTCAAACGCAATAGCCCATTCCCTGTATGCTAAAGAAGTGATTAAGGGTAGTAATTGTATAAAGCCGAGTACAGTAATTACCTTTCCAATATAATAAAATATTACCTTTATTGTGATATTTTTACTACTCTGCAAATTATACTCCAGTTATTTTGTTTTCTATAAATGATTAAATTCTTAATTGCTAATTTATAAACCCAAATAAAAAGGAAATAATTAACCCTATAATATTTAAGATAGCGACAAATAATATTTCCATTAACATACCAATAAGATTATCTTTTATATTCTTAAACATTCTGGTCTTTCATTAGTAATTATATTTTACCTAGCACTTTTTCTACTTTTTTTTCAGACCCTTTTCTAGAAACTGCGATGACCTCATCGCCAGTCAGAAGTGTTGTTGATCCACCCGGGATTATTATATTATTATCTCTTATAATTGAAATTATTATACAGTCTTTCGGGAACTCAATTTCCTTTATCTGTTTATTTACCGATTGGTAATTTGCCTGCAGTTTTATTTCATTTATTGAAAGATTTCCTATGGTTATTAATGATTTAAGTCCGGAAATAAATACTTCTCTCTCTATTATATCAACAATAGATTTAGTACTACTTACTGCTGTATTTACCCCAAGCTTTTCAAAAATTTTTATATTTTTTGGATTATTAACACGCGCAATTGTCTTTTTAACGTTAAATTTATTTTTTGCAATTTGGCATGCAACTAAATTATCCTGATCTCTTCCTGTAACTGCAATCAATGCATCTGCATTCTCTATTTCTGCATCAATTAAATAGTTTATGCTAGTACCATCTCCATTTATTACATTAACATCAAGATTGCTCGTCGTGTTTGCAATATTTAAGCAAAGCTCCTTGTTCGATTCTATTACAGTAACTTTGTGTTTTAATTCCGAGAGTGCTCTGGCAAGATAATAACCGACCTTACCTCCACCAATTATTATTAGAAACATTAAATTATCCTCCTATTTAAACATATTCAGCAATTACGAGCATATCTTCTTTGTTTATTCTCATGTTTGGATTTGCCAGTATAAATTCTTCATCTCTTACAACTCCAAATATCATATAATTATTTACAGGAATATTTTTTATATTTAGGCCGATATTTTTTATATCAGGTTTAATATATCTAAATCCAATATTTTTACCTCCAAAAGTATGCCAAATATCACCTGATTTTTGTTCCAGTATTTTCTTAACATGGGCAACTGCAATCCCGGTCAGACACATTGTATTTAAACCAAGTTGTTGGAAGAATATATCTCTATCTGGGTCATATACCCTTGGAATAACTCTTGGCACATTATAAATTTCTTTGGCTATTTGAGAAACCATTATATTCATATTTTCATCAGGAGATACTGCAGCAACTGCATCAGCTTTATCAATCCCAGCTTCAATCAGAATATCCTCATCAATGGGAACACCAAGTAATGTCTTTCCGTTAAAGCCTGAGCCGAGTTGTGAAAATTTATCCGGGTCGCTATCTATTACCACAACATCATGATTATTTAGGGATAATTCTTTCGCTAGATTTGAACCAACCTTACCGCAACCTACAACGATAATATACATTATTTTCCCTCCGATTCTTTATTATCATCAAAATATATAACGTCTTTTGTATATTTTAATCGTGTGGTCCTTTCAAGATTTTCATCAGCTGGTTTATAAGTCGGATCAAGATCAAGCGCAGCCCTGTAATGTTTACGGGCATTTGATAAATCACCTTCATATTCAGAAAGTATTCCCAATAAATTGTGGGGTTCAGGTGCGCCTACATTCTCTGCTACTGCTCTTTTTAGATATTCTTTGGCTTTCTGGAATTCTTTTTCAATAATGCATTTTTTACTATACTCTATTAATTGTTCAAAACCCATTAGAAGGTCTGCATCTAACTTTTGCCTGTTTATTACATTATCTACAACAGTTTTTAAATCCTCAAGAGTAAAAGGCTTGCTTAAAAAATCCAGTGCTCCTAGCTTCATTGACTCTACGGCATTTTCAATGGTCCCATATGCAGTCATCATAACTACATTATTTTTAAACCCCATTCTCCTCATTTTTTCAAGAACTTGCATCCCGCTAAGACCCTGCATCTTGATATCCAGAAGTATTAGTAAATAATCATCTTTTTCTATTTTTTTTAATGCTTCTGCTCCATTAGAAGCAAGTTCCACTTCAAAACCTGAGCTTTCCAGATATGTCGATAGAGTTGTCCTGATATTTTTTTCATCGTCAACAACTAATATTTTATTGTCCATCATTTTCTCCTTAATAAAAATTTTATTTAATTACATCTGGTTTCTACTATTCTTATTTATTTTTAAATTTTGTTGTTTATTATATTCTGCAATATTTAGTGTAAAATAAAAAGTGCTACCTTTTGAAATCTGGCTTTCAACCCATATATCTCCTCCATGATTTTTTATAATATTTTTACATATTGCAAGGCCTAAACCACTTCCGGTGTTAGAATCCGATGTTTCTACACTTTTAATCCTTACAAATCTTTCAAAAATCCTTTTTTGATCTTCTTCAGATATTCCTCGCCCATTGTCGGCCACTGAAACAACAACCTTCCCATCCTTTTCGTAAGCATTTATCTTAATAATAAGTTTTTTGGTCTTATTATTATAATTAATGCTGTTACTTATCAAATTTATAAATACCTGGGAAATCTTTCCAAAATCTGCTATAACCATTGGGAGTGTTTCAGGAATTGTTTTTACTATATCTATTTCCTGTTTATTTATTTGAAATTCAAAAATCTTTAAGGCTGAGTCGACAATACGAGATAAATCATTAGGCTTAATATCAAGTTCAGCTTTCTTAGACTCAAGTCTCGAAAGGTCAAGTATATCGTTTATTAAATTCTTTAGCCTGTTTCCGTCTTCAAGTATAATCTGCAGCATCTCTTTCTGTTTTTCATTTACCTTACCAGGTATTTCCTTCTCAAGTAATTCCGTAGCCATTATGACTGATGTTATTGGTGTCCTAAGTTCATGAGAAACAGAAGAGATAAATTCGGATTTCATTTCATCAATTTCCTTAAGTTTTGTAATATCTTGCAGAAGTGTAACAACGCCTATGCTTTCACCTTCTAAATTAGTAATTGCCCTTGATATAGCCCTGTAATAATAAGGCATTCCTTTTCTTTTTATTTTTATATCCAGATATTCTTTATTTGATAAAGTGCTTTTCTCCTTTTTTATTTCTGAAATATAGATAAACAAATCATCATTTTTTATTACTTCTTTAAAATGTTTTTTAATCACACCCTGCTCAGTTATATTAAATATTTTCTCAGCTGCCTTATTTAAAAGCAGGATTCTGTCTTTAGTGCCTGTTACAAGTATCCCATCACTGATACTTTCAACAATAGTTTCAATTTTCTTTTTTTCTTTCATTAACTGATTAATATTTAACAGATCATACTGTTTTAGTTTTGAAGCCATTAAATTAAATTCATTAGCAAGTTCAGCTATTTCGTCTTTACCTGAAATATTTAACTGCTGGCTGTAATTTCTTTCTGCAATTTCCTGTGTTTTTGAAATCAAATCCCTGACAGGTCTTACAATTTTGTTAATAAGGTAAAGCATAAAAATAAAAATTATCACTACTGCTAATGATGAAACAATCAGGGAAATAACTGAAGCTTTTTGTGCAATTGTCTCAGAATTGTTCTTAAGAACAATCATCTTATTCTGGTTAATATCTACAAGATTCCTACACTCCTGTTTAATATCTTCAAATAAAGGAAAAATCTTTTTGTAATAATAATCCCTTGCTTCTATTGCTTGGTTATTGTTAATCAATAGTTCAAAATCATTATATTTATCAGTATAATTCTTGTAATAGCTGGCAAGTTTATTTACAATCTCATCTTCACCCGGTTCAGTAATATTACCTTGCGCTTTTTCGAGATAATTAAGGAATTCTTTTTGATTATCATAATATATTTTTTGTACACTCTCATCATCTTCTTCAAATATCATTGCAAGTTCAGCACTATCCTGCCTCTCGATTGCTATTGCCATATTTTGTGCAAAAAGCACACTATTAAAATTAGATTCTAAGATATTACCTATAGAGTTCTTAAGAGTATTGAAATTTATTATCGCAAAGATATTAGTCGCTGCAATAACTGCAAAAATCAATAAAAAAATAGTAATTAACTTTGATTTTATTGTATACATTTGAAATCACTAAATAAGTAATGATATGAACCCCAAAAGCTGGACACAAACTTATCTAAGTTAAAACCAGCTGACGAGTCCTTATTTTATTATTAAATTTATATTCAAATTCTTCAGGGCTCATATAGCCCAGCGAAGAATGAAGTCTTTTACTGTTGTAAGCTTCTTCAATAAAGTGCGTTATTGACTCTAATGCTTCTTTAAAATTATTATATTCAAACAT
>DIVM01000108.1 GCA_002435835.1 Firmicutes bacterium UBA6132 | reverse complement strand
TTATCTTACACAGCAGGAAGTGCGCAGCATTTTATATGATTTGAATAATTTAGGATTAATAAAAATGTCTAAAGGAAGAGGCGGCAGCAAAATAAACGAGCAAGGAGTAAAAGTTTTAAATGAAATAAAAGAAAATAGTTAATTTAATTGGTTTAAGTTTATATAACTTTAACCATTTAAATTATATTTAATCCATATGTTTCTCCTGCAAAAATATATACCTGAAAATGTATCATCATTTCTAACAACTTAAACCATAAATATTTTTGATACTGACAATTATAGTTGGCATGATTCTTGCGTGTTATTAAACCGTATGTACAAATACATACAATTATTAGAAATATGAAAGGTGAAAAAATGAAGTATAACTTTGATACATTAATTGATCGCAGCAACAACTATTCTGCAAAATATGATGAGAGGGTAAAAAATTTCGGAACTTCAGATATAATACCTTTATGGGTAGCTGATATGGATTTTGAAACAGCACTTCCCGTTAAAGAAGCAATAATGAAAAGAGCTATGCAAGGAATTTATGGATACACTTCAAAACCTGTATCTTATTACCAAGCTTTTTGCGATTGGCATAAAAAACGTAATAACTGGGATGTGGATATAAACTTAATAAGCTTTAGTCCAGGAGTTGTTCCCTCTTTATCAGCAATAGTAAGAGAATTTACAAATCAAGATGATAAAATATTGATACAAACACCTGTTTATCCTGAATTTTATCATGTTATAGAAGCTTGGGACAGAACTGTTATAGAAAATCAACTGATTGAGAATGATGGATATTATTCAATCGACTTTAATGATTTCGAAGAAAAATTAAAGCAAAATCCTAAACTTTTTATATTTTGCAATCCTCAAAACCCGGTAGGAAGAGTATGGACTAAACAAGAGCTTGAGAAACTTACAAATTTATGCTTACAATACAATGTTAAAATAGTATCCGATGAAATTCATTCTGATTTAATTTTATGGGGAAACAAACACATTCCTACGGCAAGCATATCAAAAGAAGTGTCCGATATTACTATTACATGTACTTCTTGTTCAAAAACATTTAATTTAGCAGGACTTCAAGCTTCTTTTACAGTTTTTCCAAACAGCAAAGCAAAACAAAAATCTGATGATTTTTGGAGCAAGCTTGAAATACACAGAAACAATTGCTTCAGCCTTGTTGCTTTAGAAACAGCTTACAGAGAAGGCGAAGAGTGGTTAGAACAGCTCATTCCATACATCGAAGGAAACATAGCATATATAAGCCAATACTGCAAAAATAATATACCTCAAATTAAACCATGCAAATCAGAAAGCACTTACTTAGTATGGCTTGATTGCAGAGATTTAGAATTAGAAAATGCGGAATTGAGTGATTTTATGGTTAAAAAAGCTAAATTAGGATTAAGTTCAGGGCGCAATTTCTGCCGTAGCCTCTCTGGGTATATGCGATTAAACGCTGCATGTCCGCGTTCCGTATTAGAAAAAGCTATGAGTCAGCTTGATGAAGCTGTGAAGTCTCTTAACAATTCACTGGACAAATCTACAAATTTATAATAAATTATTATTAATACAAAACCAAAGGAGCACTATTGATGAAAGATTACAAAATTGGCAATATGACAATAAAAATTGAAAATGCAATACCTGAAAATTTAAACGATATTGCAACATTGGAATCTGTTTGTTTTCCACCTTCCGAAGCTGCATCGAAAGAATCTTTCAAACGCCGCTTAAGTGTGTTTCCTGAAAGTTTTTTTGTAGCAAAACATGACGAAAAAATAATCGGAGTAGTGAATGGATGCATTACAAACAGCCCTGTCATTTATGACGCAATGTATCATGATGACAAAGAACAAAGAACATGTTGTAGGTGGTAAAAACCAGTCAATATTTGGGCTTCTTGTTCACCCCGATTATCAAAGGAAAGGCATTGCAGCAATATTGCTCAATCATATTATAAAAGTTTCAATAGAAAGAGATAAGAAAGCTGTGATTTTAACTTGCAAAGATAAACTCATACATTATTATGAAAAATTTGGATTCGAAAACAAGGGAGTATCTAAATCGAGCCACGGTGGAGCCATTTGGTACGATATGTTATTAAAATTAGCTTAATTTTTAATTAAGCTAATAATATAGGTCAGGTATTTTCTCATAAGCCAATTAAGGTAGCACTTAAAATAAATTAAAGCTCTGAATTTTTCAGAGCTTTTTTATTTAAGTTATTTATTTTCGATTTTATTAATAATTTTCACCATTATGGCTGCAGTTTCTGCCCTGCTTAAATTTTCATCAGGTCTAAATTCTCCTGAATTTTTTCCTGACATAAATCCCTGAATATAAGCTTCTTTAACAGCTGATAATTCAATATTACTTAGATTAGAAACATCTTTAAATATGGTATTTATATCAAGAGAATTATATTGAGGGTCTTCTTCAAATATATTTGCTAAAATAAGCGCAGCTTCTTTACGTGTTAAGTTTGCTGCAGGATTAAAAATGCTTGTGTAGCTTTCAAGCAAACCTGCATTATAAACATTTGTTACATGGTTTAGTGCCCATGTATTAATTTTATTTGCGTCAGTATAAGGTAGTGGAGTAACGTTTTCTCCACTGTTTTGTAATTTCATAGTTTTACTTAAAAATATGCAAAATTCTTCTTTAGACACAGCTTCATTTGGTTTAAAATATGTGGACTCATTTATTATCCCCATATTATAAAGCTGCATTATATTTTTACGCGCCCAACTAAAAGCTATATCTTCAAAAATATATCTTCCGCTTTGTATATCTCCAGTGCGTAAAAGCCAATTTCTTTCTATCCATCCCTGTATTGAATCATTAATATATACTTTATACCAATAATATCCGTTTTTAAGTATAGGTCCATCCACAACAGTCATCAGCTGGTTATTGGAAATTTCTTTAATATATTTTCCAGCTGGGACATCTCTTAGTGCATATGTACTTCTTACACCATCAGTTCTCACATAATCACCATCTTCATATAAAACTATGTTACCAGTGTGTATGTTAGATGGCGTGGGTACAACAAGCGATCTACTTGGTTTACCTGATTGAGGTAAATAACTAAAATCTATGTTTGTAATTTTTTGATTGTATTGGTCTTTACAAACATTATAAATTAGCTGCTGATATGTTTGAGTTTTTACATAGGATGGCAAAGAATTAGGATTGTTACTGCTCGACCATCCGTTGTATGCCCAAAGAGCAAAATACCAGTTTTCTAAAATATCTGGATTCATATTTCCAACACTCGAAACCATCTTATATGAACTCATGCTCCACTTATTTAAGAGCACATCAACACCTGCCTCAATATTATATTGCACATCATATTTAAGCTTGCTTGAATCATATAAACCACTGTTATTGTTAATCATCATTAAACCAATGTAGTCACCACTTACTTTAGGTGTTCCATCATAATTAAATTGCTGTAGTTTTGATTCTGTCCAACCTATGGATTTTAGTATTACGGATGGAATAGCTCTTTTCAAAGCTATTTCATCCATAATAGTTTCTATTTGTGTTCTGCTTAGGTTACTTACTGCAAATGCCTTTGTATTTAAATTTAAACTAAATACAAATATTAAAATTAGCAAAATTTTTTTATGGGTTACGCTTTTAAATATTTTCATATTTCAGCCTCACTCGCTTAGGTTTTTAGATGGTATTGTATTGTATTCGTTCTATAATACTAACAATCTCATCTTTTGCTTTTTCTAATGTTTCTATTGTTTTGCTTTCAGTTTCCTCCTTAATAGATAAATATACTTTTAATTTAGGTTCAGTTCCCGATGGCCTTAATACTAACCATGAACCATTTTCAAAACAGAATTTTAATACATCTGATTTAGGATAATTTAATTTCTCAGTTTTTCCATCCACAAGATTTGAAACAATTCCCAATTTATAATCATAAATACAAGGTATCTTTTTGCCAGCCAAAGAATTAATTTTATTTTCTCTGAAAAATTCCATTATGGATTTCATTTTGTTTTGTCCTGATACTCCACCAAAAGTCAATGAAATAGTTTCTTCTTTATAAAACCCATGTTCCCTATATATTTCATCTAAAATATCCAATAAACTTTTATTATTGTATTTATAATATGCAGTCATTTCACAAATGAGCATGGACGCTATAACGGCATCTTTATCTCTAACAAATGTTCCAGAAAGATAGCCATAGCTTTCTTCATATCCAAATACAAAATTATAATTTTTATTGTCTTCAAAGAATTGCATCATTTCAGCTATGTATTTAAATCCTGTTAAAGTATCAAATGTTTCTACACTATATTTATTAGCTATGTCACGGCCTAATTCACTTGTTACAATTGTTTTAATAACTGCTGAATTTATAAGTTTATTTTTTTCATTTAATCTATGTAAAACATAATTTAATAATAAAGCACCTGTTTGATTTCCATTTAATGCTATAAACTCATTTTCATAATTTTTAACAGCAAGGCCTACTCTGTCACAATCAGGGTCAGTACCTATAATTATATCTGCATTTAACTCTGCTGCTTTTTTAATTGCCATTTCAAATGAGCTTATTTCTTCTGGGTTTGGAGATTTAACTGTTGAAAAATTGCCATCCGGATTTTCCTGCTCTTTTACAACATATACATTTTCAAATCCCATTTCTTTTAATACTCTTCTTACAGGTTTGTTTCCAGTTCCATGAAGTGGTGTATAAACAATTTTTATATTTTTATCTGCTTCATCTGATAATAAACTTAATGATTTTATTTCATCCGTATAAGCTTTATCAACATCTTCGCCAATGATTTTTATTTTTTCATTATTTTCACAATCAGAATATTTTATATTCTTTAAATTAGTTTCATTTATATAGTTTATAATTAAATCAGCATCTTCAACCACTTGTCCACCAAATTCATCATATACCTTATATCCATTATATTCTGGTGGGTTATGACTTGCAGTTATAACTACTCCAGCTTTACAATTAAAATATCTTACTGCAAAAGAAAGTTCAGGCGTAGGCCTTAGACTTTCAAACAAATATACATTTATATTATTTGCTGCAAAAACACATGCAGTATCTTTTGCAAATTCTAAAGACATATGTCTTGAATCATATGCAATTGCTACACCAATATTTTCATTAGTATATTTTTCATTTAAATAATTTGATATACCCTGTGTTGCTTTAGCTACAGTGTGTTTGTTCATGCGGTTAGTCCCAGCCCCAATTTTACCGCGCATACCACCTGTTCCAAATTCTAAATCCTTATAGAACCTATCTTCTATTTCATTTTCAAATTTCTCAATAGACTTTAGCTCTTCTTTAATATTCTGGTCAACGTACTCGCTGTCCAACCAAATTTTTAATTTTTCCCTATACATTTTTTCCCCCCGTTATTTAAGTTTAATTTTGCTTAAATAATCTATAAAACTATCTCTTAAATCATCTCTTTTCAAAGCAAAATCTACAGTTGCTTCAAGAAAACCTATTTTACTGCCAACATCATATCTTCTACCTTCAAATATATATGCAAAAACATCTTGAATATTACAAAGTTCTTTTAATGCATCAGTAAGTTGTATTTCTCCACCAACACCTGTTTTAGTATGTTCAAGGATTTCAAATATTTCAGGTGTAATAATATATCTTCCTAAAATAGCTATATTAGTTGGTGATTTATCCACCGATGGTTTTTCTATTAAATCACGAACAGTATATATTTTATCATTTAATTTTTCACCGGACACTATGCCATATTTGTTAACATTTTCCCACGATACTTCCTGTACCCCAAGTATTGTTGATTTATATGTATCATACATTTCAATCATTTGTTTTAGACAAGGTTTCTTAGAATCCACTATGTCATCACCTAATAATACAGCAAAAGGCTCATTCCCTACAAATGATTTTGCACATAAAACTGCATGACCTAAACCTCTTGGATCTTTTTGTCTAACTGTATGTATATTAATCATTCTTGAAATTTTTCTTACTTCTTCAAGAAGTTCTTCTTTTTTTGTTTTTTCTAAGTTATCTTCTAATTCTATTGCCCTGTCAAAATGTTCTTCAATAGAACCTTTATTTCTGCCAGTAATAATTAATATATCTTCTATACCAGAATCTATAATTTCTTCAACTATGTATTGTATGGTAGGTTTATCTACTATTGGCAACATTTCTTTTGGTACTGCTTTTGTTGCTGGCAAAAAACGAGTTCCAAGCCCTGCTGCTGGTATTACTGCTTTTTTAATTTTCATTTGCTACCTCATTTGCATATGATTATAAAAACTCAAAATAACAATTGATTGCTTATGCTATACTTCTTTTTTTATAATCATATACTTAAAATTAATTATCAATTTTTATCTTTTTGAATTTTATCTTTTATCTTTTATCTTTT
>DIVM01000006.1 GCA_002435835.1 Firmicutes bacterium UBA6132 | reverse complement strand
AAATGTCCAAAATAAATAATATGCCAAAAACTAAAACAGAAAAACTAAAAAGTGATTTTGAAAAAATGAAAAATACGTATGGGATTAATATGTATGATAAAATATTTGAACTTAGAAAATTCGAAATTGAAAATTTTTGGAAAAGAACTCTATTCTTTTGGGGAACAATTACGATAATCTATGCTGGGTATTTTAGTGCATCATTAGACCATTTCCAAATTGTTATCCCATTAATTGGAGTGTTGTTTAATATCATTTTTTCATTAAGTACAAGAGGAAGTAAATATTGGCAAGAACACTGGGAATCTATTGCTATTGTATATGAAAACGAACTTGATTTTAAGCTTTTTAGAACTGAAACAAGTAAATTAATTGACACACATAATAAATCAATATTCACTAAACCGTATAGATTCTCTGTTTCAAAATTGACTATGCTGTTAAGTGATTTATCCGTTTTGACTTGGATAATATTATGGATTAAAGAATTAATTGATTTGTATTCAAAAAACATATTAAAATTTGAGTTTTCTTTTTATAATTCGTCAATTCATTGGTTGACAGTTGAAATTATTGTTATACATATTATTTTATTAGCATATTTTATACTTTTTCTTATAAATGGAAATGTGTATCACAAATTTAAAGGAGAAAAATAACAATATGCTGCCAACAAAGGCTATATGCAATAAGGGTTTCAGTAGTAATTCAAGCATTCTGCCCCGCATAAAATTTCGTGTCGGCGGACAGAATAGTACCCCGCAATCCCTTCCTGCACATACCGCCGAACGTTAGCCGTAATATGTAGGTATTAATTTTTTTTATCATTTTGATCCACCTCACTTGGTAATCACGAAAATATACTATGAAGCAGTTCGACACAATATTCGATCCAATTCTAAAAGACCCAAGATGGTTAGCAAAAAGAGAAGAGATATTTAAACGAGATAACCATCATTGCCTATACTGTAATGCGGAAGCCAATCTAGAGGTTCATCATATTTACTACATAATAAAAAAACAACCGTGGGAATACCCCAACAATTTATTAGTCACTTTTTGCCGTGACTGTCATAAACATTGGCATGACCTTTATGGGATAGAGTATTGTACTGAAAAGGGAATGCCATTAACATTGTTCCTAAAAGGTCCTTGCAGGTGGCTTGAAAACAATTCCAGCCGTTATGTAATACCATTTGAACTCAGGGATGATGAAGGCAATGTAGTGTACTATGGAGAAACGGCCACTTGGGAATTAGACAATATATTAATCGATCGTTTTGGTACTCCGCTTAATTACAATTTATCGCACAAACAAAATGGAGCATGGTTAGTTCCCAACCCAGCGTGTGATGGTTATCGCTTTAAAAAAGATATATTCAACCAACTGAACCTGAAAATATGACATAAATAGGCTGATCATTTCAGGATCTATTGTTATCGTATATATTATTTGATAGCCACCGAGTAACAGGCCGGCATATTCAATTGCTTTCCAATCACCAGGAAAATTTTTCCAGAGGTCTTGACTTGTATATTAATTCTTCCGATATTTGATGTTGCAGGGTCGCAACATGCAGCGACTAACCTCACACGAGGTACTTGCAGCGAGACACCTTAGCCCCGAGTGTGCAGACAGGCTCGGNNTGAACAGCCAACGCACAAAACAGCATTTGCAAGTCGCACCTGTTGATTTGCAGATCAAAACCAGCAAAAGAGCTCTATTCTTGTCTCCACACCCCCGAAAATTGATACATTTATGATGAAAAATAAGATAGAACAAAATATTATGACATTAACAGAGATTCTTAAGGATACCAGCTACAAGCTGACACAGTTTAGCCTAGATAAAATTGAAGCACTTGAAGAAAGCATTGTACTTCGTGAGGCCAAAGAGAAAGATGTGCCTTACATTAATTGCCTAGTGAGGAAAAAGGAAATTAAGCTCACACCCGAAGAAGTTATCCGACAGCTTTATTTAATGGTATTAACGAAGGATTTTGGTTATCCTGTTTCTCAAATGGAGCTTGAATATGCTGTTTCATTTGGAAGAGAGAAAAAGCGAGCTGATATTATAATATTCGACAAAGACCAGACTACCACGCCTTTCATAATAGTTGAACTTAAGAAGCCAAAACTAAAAGACGGGAAAGAACAATTAAAATCATACTGTAACGCAACGGGTGCACCAATTGGGATTTGGAGCAATGGAGATTCAATTTCGTATTATTACCGAAAAGACCCAAATTATTTTGAAGATATACCAAACATACCTAGATCCGACCAAAAACTTTCGGACATTCTAGAGGAAAGGTGGACAATTGATGATCTAATTGCAAAAGATAAGTTAGTTACAGAACGTAAATCGCTTAAAGGCCTAATCCTCGAAATGGAAGACGAAGTTTTGGCAAATGCTGGGGTTGATGTTTTTGAGGAACTTTTCAAACTAATATTCACAAAACTTTATGACGAAATGGAGAGTGGACGCAGTCGCTCTCGTCATTTAGAGTTTAGAAATT
>DIVM01000359.1 GCA_002435835.1 Firmicutes bacterium UBA6132 | reverse complement strand
TCTTTTTTATAAATTGGCTGTAAAACTGGGTTGAAGTGGTGATTTGGGATGTGCAAACTTTATGTTTTCACACAGCCTGGGCTATAATGGGTATTTGGAATACTTAAGCTAAAAGTGATTTATTTGAGGGTAAAAAAATAGGTATAGAAATTATTGTAAGGGGAAGAAATGGCTCATTATTTGAATACGATTGATGTAATTCATGCAAATGTAATTTTAGATATAAAAAAACAGCATCCAAATTGGATGATAGATAGCAATTTTACTGTTTATCGTGAGATAATGCCTGTTATAGAGGGAATTAGTTTTCAAACAACGTTTCTGCTTAGAAAAAGAAGTAGAACTAGTGTGATATTAATGCAAGAGCCTAATGGAAGAAAGATAAGGCAATATTTTAATGAATACAGAATAATAGAGACACTTATTTATTTATATGATTATTATATTGAGGAAGGTGATGCTTTTTATTATGGGATGTGCAAATTAATAGAAGATAATGGAGTTGATGTGAGTTTTAGTATTGGTGATGAACAGTTTTCTTTTAAGGGAATTCAATATTTTTCATCTAATAAGTTATTTCTATCGTTTGCTGATTATCAAATCAATATTAATGATTTTATATGTTTATTGAATCTAGTGATTGAAAAAGATCGATACAGTAAAGAAAGTGAAAATGGCAAAGGTACAATATTAAAGTATTTACTATTTCTGTTACTTTGCAGCACTAGAACATCATTGTCACAAAAAACGAATATGATAAATGTACTTAAATCAAAAGATTTGTACAAAGATAATACATTGGCAAGTTATAAAGAGGTTATTAATAGAACTGGAACAGCAAAATTATATTTTAGTGTTGGGCTTTTTAAGAATATTTTATGATATAATTGTGAAGAGGAATCCTAGCACGGCATTATGCCACCTTAGCGGTTAAGGTAGTAGAAAGCACAATATTGTAAAATTCTTATCGGCTACCGCCGATGGGATGAGAGTGAAAATTTGTTATTTTATCGCTCCGACTAGCTCGTCTGCGCTACAAAAACAACAAATTTTCGGTGATTTACATAAAAGAATTTTAGTAGGATTCCTCAAAAAAAAAGGTGAGATATGAATTATTCGTTTAAGCAAATATATGATTTTAATAATCCAGATCCTTTATTTTTTTTGTGCGGAGTAAAATACAATGAAAAAACCCCGCAAGAGGATAAAAGGGTAGTGTTAAAAAATTTCCTAGATGAAAAAGGCTATCACTCAATCATATTAGAACAACATTTTGTTCCTGGCAAAAATGGTGAGAAATTAGGATATAAATTTATAGAATTAAAAAATTTAAATGATGTTGAGACATTAGCGTGTATGCTTGTTGATGGAATATTCATTATTCATGAAAGTCACTCTACAGCGGCAGAAATTGCTTTGTTTTCCTCGCATGAATCTGTTGCAAATAAAGTATTTATTTTAATACCGGATAATGAAAATGTAGAAGAAAATTATTTTTCTGGATTTTTGTCATTAGGATATGCTAATCTAATACCAAAACCAATTATATTCTATCCTGTCACTGAAAAACATTTAATAAATGAACATAATATGAAAATATTTACATACTTTAACAATAACAAAATAGGAGAAAATTTAAAAAAAGAAATAAATAAACATCTATCTACAGTCATTAAAGCAAAAAAACTAAAGGTAATAAAATGTAGATATCAAATGAATATAATTGATTCTATTTCATATTATTTTTCATCAGACAATGTATTATGTATTTCTGTTGATGTACATCTTTTAAAATATTATATAATGGCGATATTTAACATATCTGACTTTAGAAGAGAATTTAAACACGCTACTAAATTTTTTGATGTAGTATCAATATGTGAAAAATGGTTTGGAAGTATTTTACTAAATACTATTCAATGTAATGAGAAGATAAAAATTAATGATTTTGAATCTGTGTTTGTAATATCAAATTCTGTAAACACAAGATTAAATCTGAGAAAAGCAATATCTTTCATATTGTATAGTTTTCATGCGTTAGGTTGGGTTAAAATTGAGCCATCTGATAATAGTGGAATATCTATCTCAAAAGAGTCGGAAACATCAACAGGATTCAAGTCAATTTATACTAAATATACTGATATAATATGCGAATATCAACCATTAAATTTAAAGGGCATTTTATTATGAAAGAAACTAGTTTTAAAGTATTTTATATTCCTAAAAAAAATGGTTATAGAAAAATTATAACTTATAAAGATACAAATAGTCAGCTTCGTGAATCACATAAGAAAGTCAATGCTCTTTTATATAGAAGAGTTTTGCCATCTAAGTTTGCAAAAGCGTTTATAAAAAACCGTTCTATTATCATAAATGCAAAATCTCATATGTATAATGATATTTTTTTGACTTTCGATATTAAAGATTTTTTCCCAAGTATCAATCATAATTGGTTAATTGAGAAGCTTTTATATGAAATCAATTTAAACCATAAGAAGTTAATTAGTAAGGTAGATTGTGCTCGAATTGTTGATTCTTGTTCAGTATCGAATAAGGGTTTAGCAGTGGGTCTTATTCCGTCACCATTTTTAGCTAATATATATTTAAAGGATTTTGACAATATTCTCTATGGGAATTTAAAAAAGTTAAGGCTTGAAAAAATGATTTATACAAGATACGCAGATGATCTTGTTATATCTTATAAAGCTAAATTCCCAATACTGACAGCCGAGATTCATGCACTTGTAGATGATATACTAAAAAAAATTGGGTTGAAAATTAATGATAAGAAAACCAGAATAGTTGATTTGAATGTGTCAAATCATGTGAAAATTACAGGTATTAATGTTTTTTCATTACCAAATGGTTATAGGAAGTTATCGGTTGGTCGTAGACGAAAAGATGATTTATACAAACTTGCCACCGAACTTGCCGAGAAATCACCAGAGCAAAGAGATACATACAGTATTCGTAAAATTAAAGGAATGCAATCTTTCATTTTGTCTGTAGAAGGTATAGGGTACGAAGATTGTTATTCGGATAAAATGAGGGCAATTGTGATAAAACTTGGTTATAAGTCACTAAA
>DIVM01000051.1 GCA_002435835.1 Firmicutes bacterium UBA6132 | reverse complement strand
AATATGGTTTTCTCTCCATACAAGTATAAATTAATAAATCTAATTTATTTTCTTCTATCATATTTTCTAAGTCTTTAATATTTCCTTCTTCAAACATTACCTCAATATTTGGGTAATTCGCTTTAAAGAAACATACAATATCAGCAACTATAAAAGGAGATCTTCTTGCCTGAACTCCTATTCGTATTCTTCCAGTGACTCCATTTGTAAACAAACTAAGTTCTAAATTAAATTCATCTTGTAACTTTAACATAATCTTTGCTCTTTCCACATATTTTTCTCCAATATATGTCAGTATAAGTTTATTGTTTTTTTTGGTAAAAAGTTGAACATTCAAGTTTTGTTCTAAATTATTAATATATGAACTGAGGGCTGGCTGTGAAATATATAGTTTTTCTGAAGCTTTTGTTATATTTCCAGTCTCAGCAAGTGTGCAAACATATAACTGTTCTTTTAAATACAAAATATCACCATCCCTAAAATTAATTAACTTAAGAATTTATAACTAAAACTTATATTAGTTATAAGTTAAATATATACTCTATTCACTCTTGTTTTAAATACTTCCCTTTAAATAATACCAGCTGCTAATATTAATATAAGCAGCGTTAATGATAAAACATAGAACTCATATTTTGAGTAACAAAATCAACAAATATCTTAGAAGCTAAATTTTCTGAATTATTATCATATAATAAAATGTTTTTTAATTTTACAACTTTTCCGTTTTCGTCAATTATTGGGTAAAAAAATAATGACTTAAAATTATTTAAGTGAATAATAGGTAACATTGTCCAGCCAAGGCCTTGAGATACTAAATCAAGACTTGCTTCTATTGAATTTACTTGTATTACTTTAGTAAAACTACTATCCTTTAAAATGGTTTTACACCAATTTTCAAAAATTTCATCAGGTTCCATAGGAGTTGGAAGGTCATATTTAATCCAAGTCAATGATTTTAACTGATTAAAATTTAATGGTGTTTTTGATACAATGCCATATGGCTCTTCTGTTAATATTACCTTGCTATCATCAAAAGAGGTATCTCCTCTTCTTATTACAATATCCGCATTGAAATTTTTAATCAAATCAGGATTCAAATCACAACTTGAAAAGGTTTTTAGTATTATTTCAATATTAGGGAATTCGTTTTTGAATTTTTTCAATATAGAGGCTAAATAGTATTTTGCAAAAACAGTACTAACATATATATTAATTTGGCCACATACATCGTTATTTATTTTTTTTATTGAATTTTTCAAATTTTCATAACCTTGTATTGTTTTTTTACTATATTCTAGAAGATACATTCCTTGATTAGTAAAAGAAACTCCATCGCAATGTCGATTCAAAATTTTGATTCCAAGTTCTTTTTCAAGGTTTCTTAATCGATAAGTAATTGCTGGCTGTGAAATGTAGAGCTTTCTTGAAGCTTCTGATATACTCCTGTTTTCGCTTATATTTATAAGTATAAACAAATCTTTATAATCTATGATAATCACCTCTTTGATATAAGTAATTTTTATGGCTCACCAATAAAAATTCGATATTTGTAATAAATAATAACATAAAGTATAATCATTATAACATAATTATTACAAAATTCGCAATAAAATTGAAGAAGGAGGATAGCAGTAATAATTAATTAACATAAAAAAACAGGAGGAATAATAATGAATGAATTTAAAGAAAAACGTGGAATTGTAAATAAATTCAAAGTTCCACATACGTATGTAATAATTTTTTTCTTAGTTGTTTTTGTTGCCGCATTAACTTATATTATACCAGCAGGGCAGTTTGAGCGTGCAAAAGATGTAAACACAGGGAAAACCTTAATAATTGTAGAGTCGTTCAAGTATGTAGACAAAAATCCTGCAGGAGTAATTGATATTTTTAGATCTTTTATAAAAGGTTTAAATGGTTCATCAGATATCGTATTTTTCATATTTGTAGTCGGAGGCGCATTTCAGATTATTACTTCGACAGGAACGATTGAAGCTTTAACTGGAAGGATAGCCAAAAAATTTATTAATAGAGAAAATGTTATCATACCTATTTTTCTTATTCTATTTTCAGTTTTTGGATTTACTATGGGTATGTCAACAGAAGTTATGATATTTGTTCCTTTAGGAATTGCGATAGCAAGAACATTAGGATTTGATGCCATAACCGGTACTGCTATGATAGCATTGGGTGCAGCGTGTGGATTTACAGCAGGACTTCTTAATCCATTTAATGTAGGAATAGCTCAAAGTATAGCTGAGGTTCCATTGTTTTCAGGATTGTGGTTAAGGGCTATATTGCTCGTTTGTTTACTTATAGCGACAAGTTTATATATCATAAAATATGCAAAAAAAATCAAAAATAATCCTGATTTAAGCATTGTATCTGAATTAGAAAAGGAAGAGGCTGATAGCGTTATTTTAGATTTAGAAAATCTAAAAAATATATCCTTTAGCAATTACTTAGTAGTATTAACATTGGTAGTAGGATTTGGTTCAATCATGTGGGGTGTTTCAAAAGATGGATGGTGGATAGAAGAATTGGCTACAGCTTTCCTCGCTATGGGCGTAATTAGCGGATTGCTTTCTAAATTTGGACCAAGTAAAATTGCAAAAGAATTTGTAAGTGGTGCTAAATCCATAGTATTTGGAGCCCTAATAGTTGGTATTGCAAGAGCTGTATTAGTTGTTATGGAGGATGCAAGTATTATTGATACAGTTGTAAAAGTTCTTGCTGATTCGATTTCAACTTTACCAAGCTCCGTAGCCGCTCTAGGTATGTATTTTGTACAAATAATAATTAATACATTTATTACTTCAGGAAGTGGACAAGCGGCAACAACTATGCCAATTATGACGCCTCTTTCAGATCTTTTAGGAGTTTCAAGACAGACAGCAGTATTAGCTTTTCAGATGGGAGATGGATTTACTAATTCAATTTTACCAACTTCATCTGCTTTAATGGGGTATCTGGCAGTTTCAAAAATACCATATGAGAAGTGGATAAAATTCATAATGCCCTTACTTGGAATATGGATTGCTATTGGAGCTGTAATGTTAATAATTGCTACAACAGTGGGATATTAAATTTATAGCTATTGCCAATTAGGCAATAGCTTGATTAACTTATATTGAATTATTAAATTTATTTATAATGAATATTAGACTAAAGGAGAATAAATATGGAAGATTTATTGTTTGCAAATATAGAAAAAAACAAAGAGGAAATGTTTAAAATATCAGATTATATTTTTGATAATCCTGAATCCGATTGCAAAGAAATAAAGGCAATGGAAATATTGGTTGAAACTCTTGTAAAGAATGGATTTATTGTTGAAAAAGGGGTTGGTGGATTGAATACTGCCTTTAGAGCAATATATGAATACGGTAAAGATGGTCCTTCTATTGCATTATTGTGTGAATATGATGCACTTGAAGGTATTGGACATGCGTGTGGACATCATATGCAGGGGCCTGCAGCAATATTTGCTGCTATATCCTTAAAAGAAACGTATAAAGACAAGCCTTATAAAATTATTGTTTATGGAACACCTGCAGAAGAAGCAACTGGTGGTAAAATAATTATGATGGAAAATGGCTGTTTTAAAGATATTGATATTGCACTTATGTTTCATGGAGGACCTGCAACTACAACTGATGTAAAAAGCATGGCTCTTTCTCATTTCAAAGTAAAGTTCAAGGGTAAAAGTGCACATGCAGCAATACAACCTGAAAATGGTAGAAGTGCATTTGATGCAATGTTACTTTCCTTTAACGCAATTGAATTTTTAAGAGAACATGTACTGGAAGACACGCGAATACATTATACAGTTACAAATGCAGGTGGTCCTGATAATATAGTGCCAGGAGAAGCAAATGGTACATATACTTTAAGATCATATAATAGAGCATATTTAAATACTGTAGTGAAAAGATTCAAAGATATTATAAAAGGTGCTGCACTTATGACAGGTACTTCATATGAAATAGAAGAAGACAGACCTTTTGATAGCAAAATACCTGTTCTAAAGCTTAATGAATTACTCATGAATAATGCTATACTACTTAATGCACCAAATATTACTGCTCCTAGAGAAAAAACAGGCTCAACTGATTTTGGGAATGTAATGTATACTGTACCTGGTTCATGCATTAGAATAGCATTTGTTCCCGAAAACACATCAGCTCATTCTCAAGAGTATCTTGATGCAGGAAAATCAAATATGGCACATGATGCTGTATTATTTGCTTCAAAAATACTTGCTAAAACTTGTTACGATATTATAAACG
>DIVM01000167.1 GCA_002435835.1 Firmicutes bacterium UBA6132 | reverse complement strand
TCCCCTGAAGATGTAAGAATAGCAGATGAATATATTTGTAAAGTAGAAGCAGAAGCAGGAATAGAAGTAGGAAGCACAAGAATTATAGCTGGAATGGAAACGCATACAGGAGTTTTAAATGCCAGAGAAATAGCTAAGGCTAGTCAAAGAATAGTTGCAATTTCTATTGGGGGCGAAGATTTTACTGCAAGTATGAAAACAACTCGTTCCGTTGAAGGATTAGAAATGTTTTATGCAAGAAACGCTATATTATTAGCAGCAAGATCTGCAGGCGTTCAAGCAATAGATACAATATTTGCTGATATAAATGATGAAGAAGGATTGGTTGAAGATACAAAGCTAATTAAAAGACTTGGTTTTGACGGAAAATATTTAATACATCCACGTCAAGTTGAACCTGTAAATAATGTATTTACTCCAAATCAAAAAGAAATTCAAAATGCAATACGCATTTTAAATGCATTAAAAGAAGCAAATAAAAGAAATCTTGGTGTTGTAGCATTGGATGGCAAGATGATAGATGCACCTGTAGTAGAAAGAGCAAAAAGAGTAATTGCATTAGCTGAAATCTCAGGAGTTTTAGTAGGGGGTGAAATATAATGGCTATAAACAGTGTTGGAAGAGAAATCCCTGACAGAATAGGTAATAAAGAACTGATTTTATATGCAGGACCATTTTCAAGAAATTCTGATTGTGAAATAATAGTGAAAAAAAGACAATCAAGATTAATGCCTAGAGAAAGCAAATTAAGAGAAACTATAAAAGATGCAATAATAGACAGTGGTTTAACTGAAGGCATGACTATTTCATTTCATCATCACTTCAGAGAAGGTGATAAAGTAATTGGAATGGTACTAAATGTAATAAAGGAATTAGGTATAAAAAATTTAAGATTTGCACCAAGCGCAGTAATAAATATAAAAAATCCATCAATTGTTGATTTTGTTAAAGATGGCATAATTACAAGAATTGAAGCAAGTGGTATTAGAGGACAATTAGGTGATGCTGTTATAGAAGGATTTATGGACGAACCAGTTATACTTCGTACCCACGGAAGCCGACCCAGAGCTATTGAAACAGGTGAATTATCTATAGATGTTGCATTCATAGCTGTTTCTGCAAGTGATGATTATGGCAATGCTAATGGATTTTCTGGCAAAAATGCATGCGGAGCACTGGGATATTCAATGATTGATGCTAAATGTGCTGAAAAAGTAATAGTTATTACAGATACTTTAGCTGAGTTTCCATTAGTTCCTGCTTCCATTTCTCAGCATGAAGTTGATTTTATTGTTGTTGTTGA
Source organism: Firmicutes bacterium UBA6132 (assembly GCA_002435835.1). Next base: position 2,775 of record DIVM01000167.1, on the reverse strand, counting down.
TGAAGTTGGTGATAGCAAATCAATCGGTAAAGGGGCGGCACGTGTTACTAAAAACCCAAGGGATTTACTAATTGCTAAAAATACAGCCAATGTAATTGCTAACTGCGGCTATTTTAAAGATGGTTTTACATTTTTAACAGGAGTTGGTGCTATATCAATAGCTTGTACTAAATACTTGAGAGAAAAAATGATTGAGCAAAACATTAAAGCAGGAGCTGCAATAGGGGGAATAACTGCAGACATAGTTAAATTACATGAAGAAGGTTTAATAAAAGTAATTGAAGCTGTGCAATGCTTTGATTCTGATTCTGCAAGAGCTATGGGGCAAAGTCCAACAATTGCTGAATGTGATAACAATGTTTATTCAAACATCTTCAATAAAGGTTGTATGGTTAATAGAACTGACATCGGAATATTATCTGCTTTAGAAGTGGATACAGATTTTAATGTCAACATACTAACAGGCTCAAGCGGAGAGATGTTAGGAGGTCTTGGAGGAGGTCCTGACGTAGCTTCAGGAGCTGAGGTATCCATAGTAACTATACCACTTTTTAGGGGAAGAACCCCTTCTATTGTGAAAAAGGTATTCACTCTTTGTACTCCAGGAGAAACCGTAGCATTAGTTGTAACAGAGTTAGGAGTATCAATAAATCCAAAGCATAAAAATTATGAGTATTTATATGAAAATTTAAGCAAATCGAATATAAAAATAATACCTATAGAAGATATTCAGCAGATGGTTGAAGAAATTACAGGCGTTCCAAAGCCTATTGAATGTACCGATAAGGTAGTTGCAATCGTTGAATATAGGGATGGTTCTGTAATAGATGTTATTAGGCAAATAAAAAAATAAAAAATAAAGATGTAACTTCTAATGAGTAAGATATGAAGTTACATCTTTAATATAATCACATAAAGTTTGAATTTGAGTTTGAGTTATAACTTTCATAATACGATATAATTAAAGAGGGTATGTTAATGGTTAGTAATTATGATATTGAGGTTGATGAATTCTTAAATCATAGGGATAGAAGAGTTTATTTTCAAAAATGTCTTTCAGAGAAATTTAAAAAAACAATAATTTGCTTAAGGGTTAATTATCCGGGCAACATGAAAAATAATTATTATAGTAGAAAAATAAATGAAATATTTGTTGAAAAATTAGAAAAGGAATTTGAAAATAAAATATTATTTAAAACAACATATATTTCACTTGAAGGTCCAATTACAATATTAGTAATTAATACAAATTCAAATGAAGTAAAAAAGGAATGTATAAATATTGAAGAAGCTCATTTTTTAGGTAGATTAGTTGATATAGATGTTTATGATAAAAATTATAGAAGTTTAAGCAGAGTTAATTTTCATAAAAATCCGCGTCAATGTTTTATTTGTGAAGATATAGCGTTTAATTGTTCAAGATCAAAAAGACATTCTCTCAATGAAATTGAGTTGTATATTAAAAATAAAGTTATAAAATATTTAAATTTAAGTTAATAATTAAGATTTATTAATAATAAAATTATAGGAGCAAAATTATGAATGATTTAATTATAATAAGAGGTGGAGGAGATATTGCAACTGGAACAATTTGTAGATTATTTAACTGTGGTTTTAAAGTGATTATACTTGAAACTTCAAAACCATCTTCTATACGAAGAAAAGTGAGCTTTTCTGAAGCTATATATGATGGTGAATGTACGGTGGAAGATGTAAGATGCAAATATGCCACGAATGTTAGCCAAGCATATAAATTAATTGAAAATAATATTATACCTATAATGATTGATGAAAGTTGCAAAATTCTAAATGTAGTTAAGCCCTTTGTTTTAATAGATGCTATTCTTGCAAAGAAAAACTTAGGAACTAATATAAATATGGCTCCTATTACAATAGGATTAGGTCCTGGATTTACAGCTGGTTTAGATGTTCATGCTGTAATTGAAACTATGAGAGGGCATGATTTAGGAAGAATTATTTATAAAGGAAGTGCTATGAAAAATACGGGAACACCTGGAATAATAGAGGGATATGGTAAAGAACGTGTATTGTACAGTCCTTCAAATGGAAAAATAAAAAATAAATGTGAAATAGGAAATATTGTACATGAAGGCCAATTAATAGCAAGCATTGAGGATATAAACGTGTATGCAAGTTTCACAGGAATTTTAAGGGGAATTATTCATGATGGATATAATGTAACAAAAGGACTAAAAATTGCAGATATAGACCCAAGAATAAATCAGTATAACAACTGTTTTACAATTTCAGATAAAGCAAGGTGCATATCAGGAAGTGTTGTGGAAGCAATTTGTAAATTGGAAAATTTGAAATTTACGAAGTACCAATGGAGACAAATGTTGTAGTATAATATATTTGGCTTTTTTGGTCATAATAATTTTTAATAAGTTTATTTTTTATAAAACTGTATATAATGTAAAAACAAATCATTGTTTTAGCACTTGACACATATACATAATAAGAGTATTATCTAATTGACAAAATAAAAAATAAAATAAAATAGGAAGGTGAAATTATTATGGCTAAAATGGATGCGCTCGTTAAAAAGTATAAAGAGCCTGGGTTATGGCTTGAGCAAGTTGATGTACCAACACCTAAAGAAGGTGAAGTACTTGTTAAAATTCATAAAACGGCTATTTGCGGAACAGATGTGCATATTTATGATTGGAATAAATGGGCACAGGATACTATACCTGTACCTATGATTGTAGGACATGAATTTGTTGGAGAAATTGTTGAACTTGGAGAAGATGT
>DIVM01000111.1:2530-3221 GCA_002435835.1 Firmicutes bacterium UBA6132 | reverse complement strand
GATTCTTCAGTTTTGAATTTAGAAATATTTTTTTCATAATACTCTTTTAATTCCTCATCAGTAACTTGAATGTTGTTCATAACTTTGCTTAAAGCATATTGTTGAAGCATTGATTTTTTCATATTATTGAAAACTTGTAAGAAATCTTCTTGCTTATCAAAATCATTTTCTATAGCTTCTGAATATAGTAATTCATGCATTACAAGTTCTTCAATTAATTTTTTTCTTCCTTCTTCGCCTTGAAAATATACTGCATTTTGTCCTAAATTATTTAAAAGTTGAGTTAAATCTGATTCTTTTACTTCTCTTCTATCCACAATAGCTAATACTTTATTTTCCATTTTATGTACTCCTTATTTATTTTTTTTAAGACAAACGTCTTAGACNNCTTCACTAACGTTCAGGATGACAAATAGACGTTTCAGTGGTCTCTACCTTCCCGTAATTGGACATTAAACAGGAGGGTTTATACCCTCCCGCATTAATTATTAAATATTTAATTTTTTATTCTTTTATTCTTCTTCATCCATTGATTCTAAAAGCGCTGCTAATTCTGTTATGCATTTATCTTCATCAGAACCTTTTGTAAGGATTATTAATTCATCATCTTTCATAGCTCCAAGTGCCATTATGCTTATTATGCTTTTACCATTAGCTTCTTGAATACCTTTTTTAATAATAATCTCACTGT
>DIVM01000111.1:0-2474 GCA_002435835.1 Firmicutes bacterium UBA6132 | reverse complement strand
TTAATCTATGATTCACACCTGATTTACCAAGGGGTGGTACTAACATTTCACCAAGTTCTTTTAAACTTGCATTACTATGTTTTAGTCTTAAATATGCAAGTTCCCTTAAGTTTTCAGGAAGTTTATCTACAGCTTTATGCCTTTTCAAAACTTTTATAAGTTTAATCTGTCGCATAGAAGTATCTACTATTTTGTCAAGATTGGCAGTTTCACAATTTATTACTCTATTAATTCTATTTCTTGTTTCTTTAACAACCCTAACATTTTCGAATTCTAATAATGCATTATGGGCTCCCATAACATTCATTAAATCAGAAATTTGTTCACTTTCTTTTATATAAGTTACATAATAATTTTTTCTAAAAATCATTTTAGCATTTAAATCATAAGTTTTCATTATTTCACAAAGTCCTAAGCTATGCTGTTCATGGTTGTTAACAAATTCTGCATGATATGATTTTTCAGGATCAGATATAGAACCACATCCCATAAAAGAACCTTTTATATATGCTCTTTTGCAACAATCACGTTTAACAAGTTCAGCTGGCACTGCAAAATCAAAGTTCATAAAGTTTATTTCTTCATTCTTTTTAATAAGCATAGTATCTTGCAGAAATAATTTTACTTTTTCATCTTCTATTGTAATGATATAATTATTATGTTTCTTAAGTCTATTGCTTTTTTTCACTGTAACTTCTGTTTGCATATTATAAAGTGTTTTTAACACTTTAAAAATACGCCTTGCAACTGCTGCATTTTCTGTTGAAAGTTCAATTTCTAATTTATTAAATCCCTTAAAACTTATGTACCCAGTTGTTCTGACTAAAGCAGATATTTCAGCTTTTAAACAACATGTTTTGCCTATCTCTGTCCTGGATAATTCCTGCTTTATTTTTGAAGAAAAAGTCATGTTTTCACCTTTATTTATAACAATGAAATTTAATATCGTCAATAGCTTTTTTAATAATTTTCCTTTCATCATCATAACGAGCAATTTTTAATGATCTTTCGAAAGGAAGAAATTTTGCTTCCTTAAAACCTTCATTTTTTTGAGCAGTACAGTTCATATTGCGAGCCATCATTAAATACCAATATACTTCTTTGTTAACTTTAATTTTTTCTTTGTAACTTGTTCTGTTAAACTCATAATATATTTTTCCAAGATATTTTATAACATTTACTTTTGCTTTACTTTCTTCATATACTTCACGTATAGCAGCATCTTTGATTGTTTCATCTTTTTCAACTCTGCCTTTTGGAAGAACCCAATCCCCGTTAAATTTCCTTAACATAAGGATATTGTTCTTGAAAAAAACAATGCCTCCTGCACTAACCTCATCCATTATCACTGCCTCACCGCATTAATATCGTAAACGCAATATTATAAAAGTAAACCCTGTATACAGTTTACAATAAAAACAAACATAATTCAATATATTTAATATTAAAATTTACATTTGAATTTTTAAACAAGTTATATTAACATCTATTTATTTTTCTGGTCTTTTACCAAAATATTGATAATAGTCTACTTTTACATCACCGTTAAACAGTTTTCTTTTCTTATCTGCTTTTATGCCAAAATCTTTTTCAAATGTTTCAATTGCTGTTATTATATATTTTGACCATGTTACATCTTTTCCAAAAACATCACCTAATTTTTTATGAAGTTTTGCAATATCTTCACTTTCCCCAATACGTTCACCATATGGCGGGTTAGTTATTAAAATGCCGTATTCACACATTGGCTTTTGTATAGTCATAACATCTTTTACAAAAAATTCTATGCAATCATCAACTCCAGCTTCAATTGCATTTTCCTGAGCAATTTTTATAGCTTTTTGACTTACGTCAGAAGCGTAAATTTTTATTTCAGATTCCAAATCTATTTTTTTTCTTGCTTCTATTTTAGCTTCTTTCCAATATTCTTCTTTCACATTTGGCCACTGCATGGATGCAAATTTTCTATTTAATCCTGGAGCAATACTTCTTCCTATTAAAGCAGCTTCTATTGCAATTGTACCAGAACCACACATAGGGTCATATAAAATTCTGTCCTTTTTCCAGAAACTTAACATAACAAGTGCTGCTGCCATAGTTTCCTTTAAAGGTGCTATAGTTGAATGTTCTCTATATCCTCTTTTAAACAGGCCTTCTCTTGCACCTGTAGTATCAATTGAAACAGTTGCTATATCTTTGTGAATTGAAATTAAAACTGTGTATTCAGGACCAGTTTCTGGCATCCATTCAACATCATAATGCTCACAAAGTTTTTTAGATATAGCTTTTTTTACTAATGCTTGGCAGTCTGGAGTTGAATAAAGTTTTGACTTTACAGATTTACCTTTAACAGTAAATTTACCATCTTTCGAAATCCAGTCTTCCCATGGAAGTTCATATGTTTTATCAAAAAGTTCTTCAAAACTTAATGCTTCAAATTGTCCCATAACAAGCATTACTCTGTCTGCACATCT
>DIVM01000322.1 GCA_002435835.1 Firmicutes bacterium UBA6132 | reverse complement strand
GCTTTTCATGACATTCTTTTTATACCCGGCTACTAAAAAAACAAGCAGGAAGAAACCAACATGGTATGATTTAGTATTTTCAGTGTTGGCAGTTTCTGTAGCTTTATATGTATGGTTTGATTATAGTAATTTTATAAATAGAATGGGTATGCCAAATACCATGGACATTATTATGGGGACTATACTCATTGTTACAGTTCTGGAGGCTTCAAGGAGAATTTCAGGATGGCCACTTGTTATATTAAGTATAATATTTTTATTGTACGGACTATTTGGGCAAGATATGCCAGGAATGTTTGCTCATAGAGGGTATACATGGGCAAAGTTAGTTAATCACATTTTTATTAATACAGAAGGAATTTATGGAACATCTGTAAACGTGGCAGCAAGTTATATATTCTTGTTCATTTTATTCGGTTCAGTTATGAATAAATCGGGTATGGGGCAGTTTTTTAATGATATAGCACTTGCTCTTGCTGGCCATACTAAAGGTGGTCCTGCAAAAGTAGCTGTTATAGCTAGTGGTTTTTTAGGAAGCATAAATGGATCAGCAGTTGCTAATGTAGTAACAACAGGTGCTTTTACTATTCCTTTAATGAAGAAAACAGGTTACAGTAGTGAGTTTGCAGGTTCTGTTGAAGCAACTGCATCAGTAGGTGGCCAATTGCTACCTCCTATTATGGGTGCTGCAGCATTCATCATGGCTGAAATGCTAGGGGTGAAATATGGTGTAATAGTTATCAGCGCTACAATTCCTGCATTATTATATTATTTTGGTATATTAGTACAAGTACAATTAAGAGCTTCTAAACTTAACTTAATAGGAGTTCCTAAGGAACAATTGCCAAAAGTTAGCGATGTAATGAAAGCAAGGGGACATTTAATAATACCTATATTTTTCTTGCTTTACATGTTGCTTTTCAGCGGTAAAACAGTTATATTTTCAGCATTTTTAACCATTGTTGTAACAATATTAGTAAGTATGCTGAAAAAAGAAACAAGAATGAGTTTTAAAGATATATTAGATGCATTTGAGGAAGGCACTCGTTCAACAGTATCAGTTGCAGTTGCCTGTGCCGTAGTAGGTATAATAATAGGTGTTGTAAGTTTAACAGGATTTGGATTAAACATGGCAAATGCTATTATTATGTTGGGTAAGTCAAGCTTAATTGCTACATTATTTTTGACAATGGTAACATGTATGATTTTAGGTATGGGATTGCCATCAATACCAGCTTACTTGATTACTGCTACAATGGCAGCACCTGCATTAATACAGTTAGGCGTTCCAGATTTAGCAGCACACATGTTCGTATTCTATTATGCAATGTTTGCTAATTTAACTCCACCAGTTGCTTTGGCTGCTTTTGCAGCATCAGGCTTATCTGGTGGTGACCCTATGAAAACAGGATTACAATCTGTTAAGTTAGCATTAGCAGGTTTTATAGTACCTTATATGTTTGTGTTCAATACATCTCTGTTATTATTAGATACAAGTGCGCTAATAGCAGTTCGTGTTGTTATTACATCAATGATTGGCGTATTTATGATAGGAGTAGCATCAGAAGGTTATTTCCTATCTAAATTGAATATGTTATTTAGAGCAATTGTATTCATAGGGGCTCTGATGCTTATTACAGAAAGTGTAACACAAGATATGATTGGATTTGCTATTTTAATAATTATGGTAGTTGTTCAAAAAATTAAAGCTAAAAAGGCAAATGCTGCATAATAATCTTGAATGAGTTTCACTAAGAAATAACATAAACAAAAAATAATAAAAAAATCAAGCTTCTTATATTAGGGCTTGATTTTTTTATATACTTAATTGCTTTTTAATTCAGTCCATATTTGATCATACAAAACCGTTGTTTCGCCTAAATCTTTTAAGTGCTCACCTTTTTTAATTATATCAGCGTCAGGATAAATTGCTTTGTTTTCAAGAGTTTCTTTGTCCATGAGCTTATGGGCTTCTGTATTTGGATTTGCATAAGGAAAACTTTTTGAAATTTCTGCGCTTATTTCAGGTTCAAGCAAGAAATTAATGAAAAGTTCAGCATTATCTTTGTTTTCTGCTCCGTTTGGAATTACAAAATTATCCTGCCATAAATAAATTCCTTCTTTTGGGAAGAAAACTTTAATATCTGAGTTTTCAGCTTGAGCAAGAACAGCCTCAGCTCCCCAAACATATCCTACAGCAGCTTCACCGTTAATTAATGAAGTTTTCGGACTGTCAGAATCAAAGATTTTTATATTTTCTTTTAATTTCAAAAGTTCCACTTTAGCTTGTTCAAGCTTTGCTGGGTCAGTTTCATTAAAAGAATAACCTAATTTTTTTAATGCTAATCCAATAATCGCTCTTTGGTCATCTAAAACTACCATGCTGTTATTAAATTTGCTGTCCCAAAGGTCTGCATAACTGTCGATTTCACCATCAAACATTTTAGTATTAACTGCTATAATTGCATTTCCCCACATATAAGGAACAGTGTATTTATTTTCAGGATCAAAGCTTAATCCTTTAAATTCATTACCTATATTTTTATAATTAGGAATATTGTTCATATTAATTTCTTGTATGAGATTTTGATTTCTCATTACATCAACCATATAGTCTGAAGATACGGCAATATCAAACTGAGAACCGCCTGCCATTAATTTTGCAAGCATTTCTTCATTTGAAGCATATGTTGTGTAATTAACCTTTATATTGTACTTTTCTTCAAATTTATCTATAACTTCCTGAGGTAAATATTCTGACCAATTAAAAACATTTAATACTTCTTCTTTTTTAGCTGATTCTTTGTTTGATGAAGAACAGCCTGTCAATACACTTGTAATTAATAAAACTGAAATTATAAATGCTGCGAATTTTTTTATATTTTTCAATTTAAATTTCTCCTTTAATATTATCTTTTCATTATTTTTTTCTTTTTTGGAATCTGAATTATTCCGTAAACTTTCAGAGATAAGCGCTATACTTAAAGTTATTATAAGCATTATGGTTGATAATGCATTTATTTCAGGGCTTACCCCGAATTTTACCATGGAAAATATCTTTAATGGTAATGTTGTAAACCCAGGCCCTGAAACAAAAAAGCTTACTATCACATCATCCATGGATAATGTAAAAGCCAGTAGTGCTCCAGCCAATATACCCGGTGCTATAATAGGCAATGTTATTTTGTAAAATGTTTGAAAGGGAGTAGCACCAAGATCCATGGCTGCTTCTTCCAAAGAAGAATCAAAACTTTCAAGTTTAGATTTTACTACTATTACAACATAGGACAAACTAAAAGTTGTATGCGCTAAAATCAGAGTCAGTAACCCTGTTGTTATTTTTAGTTGTGAAAAAAACATTAAAAGAGCAATTCCCATTACAATTTCTGGAATTATAATAGGAACATATAATAACCCGTCAAGAACTGTTTTTCCTCTGAACTTATATTTGTATATACCAACAGCTGCAAGAGTTCCTATAACTGTAGAAATTAACGAGCTTAAAAAAGCAACAGTTAAGCTGTTTGTCATTGCAGAAATAATTTCTTTGTCATCAAAAAGCTTTAAGTACCATTTAAATGTAAAGCCTTCCCATACGGCGTTGATCTTTGAATTATTAAATGAAAAAACAATTAAAATGATAATGGGTATATAAATAATTAAATAAATTATTAAGGAATAAATGTTTAGCAAATTGCTTCTTGAATTTTTTTTAATCATTTATAATACCTCCATATTTTTATTTTTCTTTAGAATTTTAATATATGCTCCAAGCAAAACAAATGTAAGAGCTATTAAAACTATTGAAGCCGCTGAACCAAATGGCCAGTCCCTTGCAGTTAAAAATTGATTTTTTATAAAATTACTTATGAGCATAATTTTGCTTCCACCCATCAAATCAGGAATAAAAA
>DIVM01000253.1 GCA_002435835.1 Firmicutes bacterium UBA6132 | reverse complement strand
TCCCATTAAAACTAATTTTGGTAAATTAATTTTCCAATTACCTTCTTTTTTCATTTCACATAATAAATATTCTAATCCTAATAATATTCCTATAACTCCATTAAAGACAACCATCAAAAAAATCTCATAAAAGGCGGTAAATTCAAAATACCTTTTTGCTCTTTCGTTAATAATAGTTAAAATTTGCTGTTCTCCAAATACAATTAAATATATTAAAGTGATGTAAATCAAATATTTAATCCATAATTTTATTTTCATAATAATCTCCATACAAATTTGATTAATAGTTGCTATTATATTAGACGCAATATTATTTAAAAAGTTCCAATTATTTGGTAAAAATAAAAGAACTTATTCCTTATAAAAAATTAAGTTCTTCTGCTATTTAAATTATAAAATATTTTAATTTTATTCTAATTCAGCCATTAATTTACCAGCTACAACTCTTGTACATTCCTTAGCTTAACTTTTAGTTAAGTAACTTAAATATTTCTAAAAGAATTGCAAGATTAGAACCTTGTATCACGTATTAATAATTATCCTTTTTCCTAATTCCCATTTAAATTAACTAAATTATATTATAAAAAAATCAATGTCCCGTACTATGTTATCCACTAATAAAGTTCTTCAACGCCTACCATTTTATACCAATTCCACAAACCCCTTCCTCCAACTCCTCTTCCCGTCTTTTTTTCAATTTTTTAGGCAAATAAAGTTCTTCAAGCAAAATACATTTTTTACCAGTCTTTTTCAGTCTTTTTTCAGTCTTTTTTTCAATTCTTCATCATTTTAGGTAAATAAAGTTCTTCAATCAAATGTCAGAATTTGGGAATTATGGGGCAAGGAAAAGATATTGATTAGGTTTAAGGGATTAGGATTAAGGAGAGAGAAAAGGTCGGGAAAATCAAGGGTTTCAGGGTTTTGAAGAGAGAGGGAAAGAGAGAGAAAAGGCATGAAAAAAGGCAGAAAAAAAACAGGAGAAAATGCATGGGGGATGCATAATGCTCCTGGTCGTTGAAGAACTTTATTTACCTATTGAAGAACTTGTTGAGACGGTTGAAGAACTTTATTTGATGAATACAAATATTTCACACCCTCTTAAAATTCTCTTCTTCCTTCCATAGCCCTTAACAGTGTAACTTCATCTGCATATTCTATATCTCCTCCAACAGGTATGCCGTGGGCAATCCTTGTTACTTTTATTCCCATTGGTCTTATTAATCTTGAAATATAAACCGCAGTTGCTTCACCTTCTATAGTAGGATTTGTAGCAAGTATTACTTCTATAACATCATCACTTAGCCTTGTTATTAGATTTCTTATATTTATATCATCAGGTCCTATACCATCAAGTGGTGAAATTGTTCCATAAAGAACGTGATAGACACCTTTATATTCTTTTGTTCTTTCCATAGCAACAATATCCCTGACGTCTTCAACAACACAGATAGTTGAAAAATCTCTTTTAGAATTTCCGCATATGTTGCAAATATCTGTTTCAGTTAAATTGCCACAAGTTTTACAATGCTTAGTTAGCTTTTTGGCATTTAATATAGATTTAGCAAGCTCAACAACATCATTTCCTTTCATATCAAGGACATGAAAAGCTAATCTTTGTGCTGACTTTCTTCCTATGCCTGGAAGCTTTGCAAATTCTTCTATTAACTTTGTTACTGGTGGTGTAAACTGATCCATTAGAATAACCCTGGAATGTTTACTCCGCCTGTAACTTTCTTCATTTCACTTTCCATCATTTCATCTGCTTTTCTAAATGCTTCATTTATAGCAGCAACAATCATATCTTCAAGCATTTCAACATCATCTTTATCCAATACTTCAGGATCTATTTTTAATTCAACAACTTGTTTTTTACCAGTAACTTTAACATTTACTGCTCCGCCTCCTGCTGTTGCTTCAACTTCTTTTTGTTCAAGTTCACCTTGCATGCTTTCCATTTGTTGTTGCATTTTTTGAACCTGCTTTAACATGTTATTCATATTTCCGCCTCCTGGCATTCCCATACCCATTGGCATTTTTCTACCACCTTTAGCCATTTTAAATCCTCCTGTTAATCTTCTTTTAATTCTACTTTATCTTCACCAAATGCATTTTTTAAATCTTCATAAATATCTTCTATAGTTTGTTTTTGTACTATATTACTGTTACCATTTTTTATTATAAAATCTACTTCACATTCAGCATTCAAAAAAGTACTTAATACTTCTTTAAACTTTAATTTATTTTTAGGCTGATTAGCAGCATTAATGTGAAATGTAAATTTTGGATCAAATTCAAATAAAGCTTTTTTATTGTTAACTTCAACTATTTTACATTCTCTCAAAATTGCTTGTAGTCCTGCATTTTCACTTCTGACCTTTTTTAAAATTTCCTGCCAGTTATCTATTATAGCATTATATATTCCTTCATCATCAATATTATCAAAACTGATTTTTGGACTATATGATTGTGTATTATTTACAGACTTTTCATTACTTTCTTGCCTAAGAGCTGTTGTCGTTTGTTGTTTAATAGTTTTTTGCTTTGTTTTAGATGAATCATGTGTAATTACTGCAGTAGATATGCCATTTTTTATACTGCTTTCAAGTAATTCAATTCTTTTTAATAAAGATTCCACATCCACTGTATAATGTTGCATCATTTTTATAAGCTTTGTTTCAAGAAGTATCTTTGGGTTTAGTGCCCTTTTGCATTCAACCTGAGTGGAAGAGAGTTCTTCTATATAATAAACTATTTTTTCAACAGACAATTTATCGCTCATTGTTCTAATTTCATCTATAGCTTCATCTGAAATATTTATTAAATTTTGTGTATTATTTGTAGTTTTAACTATCATTAAATTTCTAAAATAAATTATTAATTCATCTAAAAAAAATATAAGCTCTTTACCACTGTTTAAAATATCATCTACTAAAACACATGTTTTTTCTATATTTTTTTCTATGATTGAATCTGCAACTTCCATAACTGTTTGATAATTTACAGTACCTAACAAATTTATTACAGTTTCATAATCTATTTTTTCCTGATTAAATGATACGCACCTATCCAATATACTAAGTGCATCCCTCATAGCACCTTCTGAATTTGAAGATATTAATTTTAAAGCTTTTTCTTCGTATTCCACTTCAATTTCATCGCATATTTTTTCCATATTTTCAACTATTATTGAGGATTTAATTCTTTTTAAATCAAATCTTTGACACCTTGATAAAATTGTTGCTGGTATTTTGTGAGGTTCAGTTGTAGCAAGTATAAATAACAAATGCTGTGGTGGCTCTTCAAGTGTTTTTAATAAAGCATTAAAAGCACCTTTTGACAGCATATGAACTTCATCGATTATGTATACTTTATATTTACTTCTTACAGGAAGAAATTTAACTTTATCCCTTAACTCTCTTATATCTTCAACACCATTGTTTGATGCAGCATCCATTTCAATTACATCCATATTTGTTTCTTCAAGGATGCTTTTACAAATTTCACATTCATTGCACGGATTGCCATCATGATTATTGAGGCAATTTACAGCTCTTGCAAATATTTTAGCTGTAGATGTTTTTCCAGTACCTCTTATTCCACTGAAAAGATAAGCGTGTGCTATATTATCCGATAACATTTGATTTTTTAATGTTTTTGTCACATGCTCCTGGCCTAAAACATCATCAAATATTTTAGGTCTAAATTTTCTATATATAGCTTGATGCGACATTAGCTTATTTCACCACCTGACAAATACTTTTATTACATATAGTATTATAAAAACTCTAATAATTATAGCATAAAAAAATAATTGACACAACGAATAAATCAATGTTAATTATCAATTATCAGAACCGTTATTTTCAGGACATTCTTTTAATTCCTTTTTTATTTTATATAAATTTAATAATGAATCTCCCATTTCTGATACTAAAACTGATGTAAATATAAACAAACATCCTACTGCCATTTTTAATGTTATTACTTCACCAATTAAAATTACAGCAAATGTTGTAGCAAAAACTGATTCTAATGATATTATAATTGCAGCATGGGTTGCTATGGTATATTTTTGTGCAAATAGCTGTAATGTAAAGCATATAAATGTTGTAAATACTCCAAGGTACATCATACTACTAAATGATGAAGGAGGAATTGCAAAACCTACATCTTTTTTTACTAAAATTAATATCGCACCTATTAAAGCAGCTGTTATCATGGATATAGTATTTATTAAAACCGGGTTATATTTCTTAGAATATACCTCCCCATAAACAATATGTCCTGCATAAAATATGCAACAACCAAATGTAATTAAATCACCTTTGTTTATATTAAATCCTGTTTTAAAATCTAATGTTAAAAACGCAAGTCCTATGAATGTTAAAAAAACTGCCATAAAGCTCATTGAAGAAGGTTTTTTCTTGCTCACTAACCAATAAACAAATGGAACTAAAACAACATTTATACTCACTATAAATGAATTTTTGCTTACTGTTGTATATTTAAGTCCTGTTGCAGAAAATACAATACCTGCTGCTAATAACCCACCTAAAAAAACCCCTGCAAATATTTCTCCTTTTGTTGCATTTTTTAAATATTTCCCATAAAAAATCAAACTTAAAACGCCTGCTATTATAAATCTATAAAATATTAGATGAGATGAATCTAAAACGTCAATTGTACCCTTTACGACTACATAGCTACTTCCCCAAAGCAACGCAACTATTAATAAAAGTAAATCTGCTTTTAAAGGCGTTATTTTCTTTTCCATTAAAATCTCCTTTTTTAAACTATATTCATTATATATGTCTATTTTATATTTTTCAATATTTTTACATTAATTATATTTATTCATTGTAAGTATAATTATATCTATAAGAGAATACTTAATAATATACTTTGGGTCTTTTGCAGTTGAAGAATAAAAAATAAAATTACTACGCACTTTTTCAAATATATAAAACCCTGTAAACCATTGTGAATACAATGGTTTACAGGGTTATTTTGGTCATTAATTAATATATTAACTAATAATTATTTATAATTAATTTCTTCTTGCGTAAAATTAGTCTTTTTCAATAAACTATATCCGAGTATTGGGAAAATTATTCCTAACAAAGGATTTAGCCAATTAATAATTGCATACGGGGCATATTGAAAAGCAGATACTCCTAATGATCCCAACATAACAGCTCCACAAGTATTCCAAGGTATTATCGAAGAGGTTAAAGTGCCACCTTCTTCTAAACAACGCGAAAGCATTCTTGGCTGTAATCCGGCTTTTTTATAGACATCTTTGAAAAGCTCACCTGTAATAACAATCGATACATATTGGTCTGCCATTGACAAATTTACCACAAAACATGTTATTATAGTTGCAGCAGGTAAATATTTAGGATTTTTTATGCGTTCAACAATTTTTACTACTATAGCAGTAAGAATCCCAGAACCACTAAGTACCCCACCAAGGGCCAAAGCAATGACTCCCATTGAAAAAGTCCACATCATTGATTGAATACCACCCCTAATTAACAGTGTATCAACAATATCTAATCCACTTTCTAACTTAAAGCCATAATTTAATGCATATAATATATCTGAGATACTTTTATGTTGTAGAAAAATTGATATTGGAAAACTTGATACAATTCCTGCAACCAACCCTGGTATAGCTGGAACTTTAGCTACACTTAAAACTAAAACTACTACTAATGGAAGAAAAACAATTGGATTTACATAAAATAGACCTTCTATTGCATTTTGAATAGATATTATTTTTTCCATATCTAAATTTGAACCTGCATACTTCATACCAATTAATGTATAAACAATTAAAGCAATAACATAGGTCGGAACAGTAGTGTATAACATTGCTTTTATGTGATCATATAAGTTTGATCCTGCAATTGCAGGTGAAAGATTAGTTGTATCTGATAATGGTGACATTTTATCTCCAAAGTAACTACCAGATACAACCATCCCAGCTGTTATTGGTGCTGGTATGCCTAGCCCTACACCTATACCCATCAATGATATTCCCACAGTACCTGCAGTGCTCCATGAACTTCCTGTTGCTATTGAACATATACTACAAATGATCAACCCTGTAGGCAAGAAAAATGTTGGACTAATGATATTTAAACCATAACTGATTAATGCAGGAACTGTACCGCTTAAAATCCACGCCCCAATAGCCATTCCTATAAGAAAGAAGAAAAATAGTGCTTGCATTGCTTTGTTTACACCATTAACCATACTTTGAAGTATATCTTCCCACTTATATCCAATTACTAACGCTGCAAAAGATCCTATAATAATTGCAGCAATCATTAAAATATGTGGATCAGACTTTAATATTATCAGACCACCTATTAGTGTTATTATAATCAGAATCATTACGACTATTGAAAACCTAAATGTCGGTTGGTTATTTTTTTTATTTTCCATACGCTTCCCCTTTTTAAAAGCCTAAACAAAGTTAATATTTAATTTTATGTTTCAATAGTATTTTCCATATTGATAACATTATTTTTTTTCATTCTCTTAATTACTGTTATTGCAACAATTGTACCTATAGTTAATACTATAATTTGATAAATAAACATATATCTATATCCAGCTACTCCATACTTATCTAATAAATTACCAAATAATAAAAATTGGAACATATCCGGTGAGAAACCTAAAGCTGCTGCAATACCAATTGTTGAAGCTGTTCTTTCTTTTGGGATATTAAGCTCTGTTATAACTGCATAATAAGATCCTCTTCCAGCAAAAACAAGAAAAGCCATAACCAATGTCAACGCTATTAATACGTATACTGAAGTTGATGAACTTAAATTTAATAATATCATTAAAGAAACTATTCCTACAACATTAGCTACCAACAAAACTTTAGAAGCTGAATGTAATTTATCAGTAAAAAATCCCCCTATAGGTGCTCCTACTAATGTCATAACATATGTTCTGATTATAGCCACCACTCCTGAAAATGTTACAGTGGCTCCTAATACTTCTGTGAAATATGGAGTGAAATATGACATAGTAACTAAAAATGAATAAATAGAGAAAATAGAAAATGCAACTAACCATGTTGAAGAGCTTTTTAATATTTGAACATAATCTGAAACACCCAATTTAGGTTCAGTTGTTTTACTTGATTCAACTCTATCTTTAGATTTAACTGGATTATCAATTACAAAATATACTGGAATTGCTAATAATAATGATAATATACTAAGTCCTATAATCGCTGCTTTAATTCCTGCTACTCCTTCAAGGTAACTACTAAACAAGAACATCATAAAGGCATTAAAAATAATATTGCCTATACCAACAGAAGTTTCATTAAATCCGAATATTTTACCTTGATCTTCATCACCAACTAAATTTCTAATTATTTTAATATGTGCAGGATAGTTCATAACTAAACTAGCAATTGAAAAACCAACCCACATTGCTATTCCAAATGTATAGGAAGGATTTAAAACAAACAAAATACCACATATACCGTTTAATAATACAGAACCTACATATACATATTTATAATTAAATCTGTCAGCAATCCATCCACCTATAGGACATCCGTAAAAATTTCCTAAACCATAAATAGTAAGCATAAATCCAAGTTGTGCATTTGTAGCGCCCATTAATTCTTGGAACGGATCATAAAAAACATACTGAATAAAAGGAATTAAATATACTATTGACCAACATGATCCCATTACTAAAACTTTAATTAAAACCTTTAAACTTAATTTGTTCATAAAGCCTCCTATAATTTTTATTTTTTAACTATTTACTTAGGTTTAGACAACCTTCAAACTTATGACTTATTCAGTTTGAAGGTTTTATAAAATTTTAAATATAAATCACTAAAAAATTTAAATGTTATTAATTTTCTTAAATGAAATCAAAACCTGCTTTAAAAGCTTTTGTATTTATTTCTTCATATTTTTCTTTTCCCTTTTTCTTAAACATATCATTCATTCCACTTATACCTTCTTCTTCAGTAAAATCTCTTGATATCTTTACTATAACTCCTGCCATTACTATATTTGCACCTTTTTCGTGATTCATTTTTTTTGCAATTGTTAAACAAGGTACTTTTATAATATTTATATCATCTCTAACATTATCTTCAACTTCCACCATATCGGAGTTAACTATTACAGTTCCGTTAGGTTTTACTGAAGAAAGAAACTTTTTAAATGAAGCTGTATTCATAGCAAGCAATATATCTGGTTCTTCTTGTGATGGATTGTATATATACTCTTCACCAAATTTTACTGTACAATTTGCAGTTCCACCTCTCATAGCTGAACCATATTGTGGAATCCATG
>DIVM01000003.1 GCA_002435835.1 Firmicutes bacterium UBA6132 | reverse complement strand
ATTATAATTCATTATAAAACTTTTTCTTGAAAAATGTCAACAGTTTTTTTGTTCAAATTTCAATAGTTATTAGTTTAACATTTTTAATGCTTGTTTTAGTGTATTAATAAAAATAAGTTCGTTAAAAATAGTTAATTGCGTTAACATTTTATCACAACTTGAAATTATCGCAATCTAATATGATGGTTACCTAAAAAACCTATTTTTATGCATACTCTAATTTATTTGTTCAGCATTAAAATCTTACGATTATCACATATTATTTTATTGCACAAAAAACCACCACAAATTAATTTATTAGCGGTGGTTTTTTATGTTTATCATTCATTTGTTTTAAATTTTTAACCAAAGAACATTAATAAAAGACCTGCAGCAACTGCTGAACCTATTACACCTGCAACATTTGGTCCCATAGCATGCATTAACAAGAAATTTGCAGGATTATATTTTTGTCCCATTTTTTGTGCAACTCTTGCAGCCATTGGAACAGCTGATACTCCAGCAGCACCGATTAAAGGATTAATTTTACCGCCGCTAGTTTTATACATAACTTTTCCAAACAATACTCCTGTTGCTGTACCAACACTAAATGCAAGCAATCCAAGTAATATAATCATTAAAGTTTTTGTATTTAAGAATGCTACAGCGTTTGCCTTAGCGCCAACTGTAATTCCTAAAGCTATTGTTATAATATACATTAATGTATTTGATGCTGTATTTGTTATATTTGGAACAACTCCAGATTCTTTGAATAAATTACCAAGCATAAGCATTCCAATTAATGCACCAGCAGAAGGTAATAATAATATAGTAAAGATTGTAACTATTATAGGGAATAATATTTTTTCAGTTTTACTTACTGGTCTTAATTGTTCCATTTTAACTTTACGCTCTTCTTCTGTTGTAAGCCATTTCATAATAGGTGGTTGAATAATTGGAACTAACGCCATATAGGAATATGCAGCAATTGCAATAGGCCCTAATAAATCTGGTGCAAGTTTACTTGTTAAATATAATGCAGTCGGACCATCAGCACCACCAATTATACCTATAGATGCTGCCTCTGCTCCAGTAAAATTAACGATACCTGCATTGTTTAATAAAATAGCTCCTAAAAAAGTAGTAAAAATACCAAACTGTGCAGCAGCTCCTAAAAGTAAACTCCTCGGATTTGCTATTAATGGACCAAAATCTGTTCCAGCACCTACACAAAGAAATATTAATGGAGGATATATTCCAAGTTCAACACCTTGGTATAAATAATATAATAATCCTCCCTTTTGATCTCCAATAGGATGATCCATTAACCCAGCAAGTGGAAGATTAACTAATAACATTCCAAAAGCAATTGGTATTAATAAGTATGGCTCATAGCCCTTTTTAATTGCTAAATACAAGAATGTACACGCAATAATAATCATTATTAAATTTCCTGGAAGATTTAAATTTAAACCAAACAACTCAAGTTCAACTAATTTAAATAATTGCGAAAAACCTGTACTAGATAAAAACTCAATAATTAATTCTAACATTCTAATTCTCCTTTAATTTAAAATATATACATTTGGTAATTAACTTTTATTTTTATCTACAAAATATCTCATAGCATCAATGGTATACGATATCACTATTAATGCAACAAAAACCACAGCCATGCTAAAAAAAGTTACCACTAAACCTTCTTTTAAACCTATTTCTAATCCTTTATACATAATCCACCTCCAAATAGTATTATTGATATTAAAATACTACATAAAATTTCTAAAGTCAATGTTTTACAACAAATTGCAGTGTAGATATATTATCTTTCATTATTTTATTACTTTATTATTACAAACTGAATATTTTTATAAAGTCAATGAATTATTTTGCAATATTTTAAATCTATAATTTCATTTTTTTTAAATAATAAAAGAATACCTTTCGGTATTCTTTTATTATAGTATTATGACTATCTAAAATTTTTGTTATTGTTATTGTTGTTTCTGTTATTGTTGTTATTGTTGTTTCTGTTATTGTTGTCATTACGTTTGTTATTAAATTCATCATTTCTTCTGTTTTCGTCATTTCTTCTGTTATTTAAATTATCATTTCTTTTGTTGTTAAATTCATTATTGCGTTTGTTTTCATTTTTGTTGCAATCGTTACAATCTTCTTCATTTCTTCTGTTGTTAAATTCATTTCTATTATTATTATCCATTTTTGTTTCCTCCCAGTTATTCATTCTTGACTTTGCGTCGTTAATTTTTTTGTTTCTAAGGTTATTCATGAAATCATTGTCGTTGTTAAAAATAATATTCATCCCTTTGCTTACAATTTCTTTATAGCACATTTCAGCTACAGATATATTATGAGCTTTTATAAAATAAATATTACTCCTATATTTGTAAAACTGGTTCCATATTTCCATTTAAATTTTTTTTAAAAAAACTGTGAGGATAACTTTATTTTTTAGACTATATTACAAAACTCATACATAGCAATACCAGCAGCTATAGTTAAATTTAATGAATCAATACGATCCGTATGTTTTATAATTACACTTGTTCCAACTGTTGAAAAATTCGAATCGAGACCAGTAGCTTCATTTCCAAAAACAAGAGTAAATAATTCATCTTTGTTATGATTTACTTTTTTTAATGAAATTGCACCATCAAGCATAAATGTATAAATTTTATGGTTTTTATATTCCTTTTGATATTCAGAAAAATCATTATAATATCTAAAATTAATTTTAAATAAAGCACCCATTGACGCTCTAATTACTTTTGGATCAAAAATATCAACTCCAGGGCTGATTATAGCTAAATCATTTAAACCAAAGCCTGTTAAAGTTCTAATCATTGTACCTAAATTGCCCATATTACTTGGATTTACAAGACATATATGAGACTCATTATTTTTTAAGTTACATTCATATTTTTCAAAAACGCCTATTACATAACAATTATCTTTTTCACTTATACGATTAAATAATTTATCATTTATTTCAGTTATTATATTTTTATTTTTACATAATTCAAAAATATTTAAAGAACTTGAATCTGGTTTAAAATTTGAACTTACTAAAATTTTAATAATAGTTTCAGGTCTTGAATTTATAAGTTCAACAGTAGGAAACATACCATATGTATATGAATAATCAAAAGTTTTTTTATAAGGTTTCAATGCTATCTCCATTTATTCTCTCCTATTAATTTGTAATTTGATTGCCACACAAAAAGTCACGGAGTGACTTTTTCACAACTTTCTGCAAGCAAGCTTGCAGAAAAACGACTTTTTGGTAAACAATCATAATATATTTATTATATCATATGAAGTTTAGTATACAATTTTATTTTTTTACTATTTAATTATCTAATTATTTTAATTTTAAATGGATTATATTATTATTTTTCCACATAATAATGTCATATTTTTAAAGGAGGTCATTTTTCATGGGAAATTTAACAGAAAAAGAATTAACTGCATTAGAAGATTTATTAAGTCTTGAAGAATTAAATGTTAAAAAATATAACATGTTAATTCAACATACTCAAGATCAACAATTACAATCTAAATTACAAAATATTGCTAATGTGCATCAACAACATTTTAACAAATTATTCAATAACTTAAGATAGGAGAAATTAAATGAACAACAGCAATAGGAGAAATAATAACTCTAACGGTATATTAGGAAGCGGCATACAATCTTCTGATTCAAACAATAATGGCGTTTCTGATAAAGGTATTAACAATTTAGAAAATAGTTCTAATAGCTTTGGAAACAGTTCAAACTTTAGTTCTAACAAATTTAGAAATTCCAACTCAAATTATGGTCAAAATGGTGTTTCAGATAATGGTATTAGTAATTTAGAAAATAGTTCTAACAGAAATAATGGTATTTCTAATAGAGGTATCCGTAATTTAGAAAATAGTTCTAATAGCTTTGGAAACAGTTCAAACTTTAGTTCTAACCAATTTGGAAGTTTCAACTCAAATTATGGTCAAAATGGTGTTTCAGACAATGGTATTAGTAATTTAGAAAATAGTTCTAACAGAAATAACGGTATTTCTAATAGAGGTATCAATAATTTAGAGAATGGTTCTAATAACTTTGGAAACAGTTTAAATTTTCAAAATTCAAGCATGAATATGAGCAATATGAATTCAAATATGAATACAATGGGCAGAAATATTATGAATAGTCCAAACTCAGATAACATGTTTAATTCTAATATGAGCAATATGTCGTCACAAAGCAGTTCCCAATTTGGTGATAAAGAAGTTTTAAATGAAGCACTTACAACTGAAAAGTCAACAACAAGTGTATATAATACATTTGTTAATGAATGTAGCAATCAACAATTAAGGAATGACTTATTGCAAATATTAAATACTACTCATTCAGTTCAAGCACAGTTATTTGATGAAGCTCAAAACAGAGGAATTTATCAAATAGCACAAGCAGAACAACAAAAAATAACTCAAGCAAAACAAAAATATTCTAAACAACAACAACAAAATAAACAAATGTATCAACAATATATGCCTCAAATGCAACAACGCAATTCAGAACAACAAAATAAAACAATGCAACAACAAGAACAGAGTTATATGCCACAATATCAATCACAAATGAACCAAGAATATTATAGGCAACAACAAGATATGAATGAACAATATGAATCACAGCTAAGTAATGATCAGATAATGAATCAACAATTTGAATCACAACAAACAAAAAACCAATATCATTTACAACCACATTATTCAACACAAAGACATCAACAATTTACAAATAGACAACAAGAAAAAAATAATGAAAATGATAAAAGAAACAACCAATATTTTGATACATCCATGGGTCCTTGGCATTAAAATATTTAGGGAGGTCACTTAATACAAGTGACCTCCCTAAATATTTCATATTATTAATTACAACACTCCCATAGTTTTAAATATATATGTGAACATAAATATAGTAAAAGAACTTAAAATTGTTGTAATAAAAACTATTTGTCCAGCTAACTCATAATTTGAACCACAATTTTGAGCCATAGTAAAACTTGTAACAGCTATAGGTGCAGCAGCCATGGCAAATAATGTTGCAAGTTCTGGTCCTCTAAATCCTAAAAAAATAGCAATTGGCAGAATTATCAATGGAGTTATTAATAATTTAAATACACATACTATGGCTATATATTTTTTATTTTTTAAAACATTTCCAATTTTAAATTCTCCACCAAGTGTCATTAAAGCAAGAGGAGTAGCTATACTTGCTACATCGGATATAGTTTTTTCAATTGAATTAGGTAAATTTATATTAAATATAGATGTTAATATTCCTAAAATAGAACCTATTATAAGTGGATTTTTAGTTATACCTATTAAAGTTTCTTTTATTTGTAGATTCTCTTTTGAGTAAATATCTAAAATTATTACAGATGTAAAATTATATAGGGGAATTATTATTGCAATGAGCATGGCTGTTATGGCACCACCTTCGCTACCAGAAATATTAGTTACTAATGGTATGCCGAACAATACAAAATTGCTTCTAAACATTCCTTGAATTAATACACCCCTACTTTTATTATCTTTTTCAAATTTAGGTACTGTAACCATAAGAAATGCTATAAGTACAAAAACAACACTTACTGCAAATATGACTAATTTTCCATTAAATATATCAGTAATTTTGCTTTTATAAATATTATTAAATAAAAGCACTGGTAATAATGCTTTAAATGTAAAAGAATTAGCCTTTTTTAAAAATATTTCATCA
>DIVM01000254.1 GCA_002435835.1 Firmicutes bacterium UBA6132 | reverse complement strand
TTGTGGCGTTTCACAAACGCCTATATAATATATTTAAAAAGGGGGAATAAAATGAAAAAAATAAGTATTAAATTTCTAATTTTGTGTTGCTTTTTTATGATAATACCGTTAACAAGTTGCGCTTTGCAGAACTCATTATCTGAAAACAGAAGTGAAAGTACAATTCCATCTAATGTTGAATTTAATTTGCCAGAAAATTTAAGAGATTATTTTACTAAGGCAACTATAACTTTTACGCACAGTGCATATAAAGACCGACTTAGTTATGATAAATGGAAACAATTAATTGAACCAATAAGTATTTCTATTTTGGTACCAAATAAAATGTATTGTGAAGATTTTGATAGTGGTGGTTCGAGTGTTACAGAATTTGCCTACGATAATCCAGAAACTAAAATATACTCTCTTATGCGCATTCATGGGTTATACGAAATTAGTGACATAATCCCATTTAATGAAAATATAAACTCATACTTTTATGCATCAGCATCGGATAATGAGGTTGATACTACGAAATTTTCAAAAGGAATTAAAATTAAAACATTGTCAGGCAATGATGGAATTTTATATTATGATAATAGAAATGCATGTTATTTATATCTAAGAATAGATGATTACTTTACAATAATTTCTTTTGGAATAGAAGATGATGAAAATATACTACCATATATTATTCAGTCAATTAATATTGTTAAATAGTCTAATATCATTACCTTGCAACTCACATAATTAATAACAAATTAAAAAATAACTTAAATTTGTATTATCTAAAAAAAAAGAGTAAGGATTTACACCCTTACTCTTTTTTTTAGACACGTTAAATATAAGTAAAAACACCTGCTACTACCGGAGAGCTACTACCGAAGTTTAACGTAATAACTCTACCTAAATTATTATCTTCACCGTACTTAGTTGTTAAATGTAGTTCAGTACCACTTACTTTGGGGTAGATAGTATCATATGTTAAAATATCATTTCGTGTTGCTGCCCCATTCTTGTATCCATAAGCAACACAGAAGTGTGTTGAATCCACGGATTTCATTCTTACTATAACAGGTACATTATTATCAATACTTTTTTTGATTGCTTCCAAACAAGTTGCTTCCGAACTACTATATGAAGCTAAGCTTGTATATGTTATACTCTTAGATATAATGCCATCATTAGGAATGTTACTAAAAATTACATTATAATTTGCGTCGGTAGGAATATCTCTTGGATTAACTTCAATACCTTGAATATTTGAAAGAATACATGCAACACTACATCTACTACATCCCCATTTATACATTGGATCATCTACACCAAGTGGGTTAAAACTAACATTATTGATATTTCCGTTATATCTTTGGTTTATGTTTCGATAATTAAGACTAAGTGTTTTTGATGTCAGAGCTGCTTGCATAGTAATAGTATCCGAACCAGCAAGATACCATGTCCCATTTTGAGCTTGAGCATATGCGTATAATGTATATGTTTTTCCAGCAAGCAATCCATTAGTTACTTTGCCTATAACATACTGAGAAGGTGAACTTTGAGCCATTGCACGCGTTACATATCCACTAACATTAGATGTTGATGCACCATAATTAGTACCTGTAATTCTTAATTCTTTATAATAAGTTGTGTTGAATGGGTTACTTAAATATACTTCATAATCACATGAATTAGTTGTTGGGTTAGATAATATTAAATACGGCATTTATTTATTTCTCCTTTTAATTTTATTTTTATAAAACTGAATTCACCGGTTAAATTTGCTTTACACTATATAGAAACAACTTTTATTCGTAAAATGTAAACTTGGTTTATAAATTTTTTAAAGAATTTTTAATTTCGCTTATATCGGACTTTATATCTTCTACAATATTTAACTTATCACTTAACATAGAAATTATAGCCTGATAACTATTTTCTCTTTCCTCTTGTCGCAGATCCCTTTTTTCCTGCGCTTTAAGTATGTAAAAAATTAATGCAATAGATAATAATGTCCATACTCCTTGTGTTGCTGCTACTTCAAACAACTTTTCTTCCATATATGGAATCCTCCTCTGATATTAATTTATTTTTCAGGATTGTTATAGCTTTTTTCTTTTGTTTACTGATGGTTTGTCTTGAAGTTTCACATATAACTGCTAATTCATCATCTGTATAGTCGTATACATATTTTCCAATAATTATTTTCTTCTGTATTTGATTTAAATCTTTTAACAATCTAAAAAATTGTTCTTCTTCAAGCCTTTTATAACAATCAAAACACATAAATTCAGTTTCTAAAATCGTTGTTTCAATATTTTTATTAATGATTTGTTTAAGCATATTTATATATTTGCTCTTAAAACTTGCCTGCATATAATTTACTATTTCTCCATCTTTTCTATTTTTAAATTTTTCTAAATCTATTTTTTTAATAAATTCCAATAGATGTATTGTTAGATCCGTTTCTGCTTCTTCATAAAATAGTTTTCTACCAAATCCCCTTATACATGGTAAAAACTTTTTATATAGTTCCATTTTTGCTAAATCATTTCCGTCTTGAGCCATTTTAAAAAGTTCATATAATGTTTTTTTCATTTGTTTATTCCCCCCATATGATTAGGAACAACTTCTGCTAAAAAAATGTAAACCTTACACTAAACTTTATCGAACAAAAGTTCTATTGGTTTAGTATAAGGTTTATTGGAGGGTTTTGGTAGAGTTTTTACTTTTTATGTTTTTCGAGCCTTTTATTTGAGTTTTAAACAAAGTTATTTTTTTTAAATGATTTATTAATTGGTATTTGTATTCTCTTTTCTTGGTATTGTTTGGTTGTCTTGTTTCTTGGTTTTTAGTTGATTTGTTATATTTATTTTTTCTGTTTATTTCTTTTTTTCGTTGTATCTCATTTCATGTTTCGTGCCGGCTCTGATCCGCTGCTTTATTTGTTATAGGTTGAGTTACATTTTTATTATGACACTCATTTTTAGCATTTAATACCAGGATAAAATACATTTTTTGAGTTACTGTTTGTAGCATGTTTAAAATACAGAGTACGGCTGCTGCAATTTTTCTAAATTTCTGCAATATTTTACTTTACATTGAGGGTGAGCATGATAGCCTTTTATGGCATGACAAGCCTTGATACAGGCTGATTCCTTGTCAAAAAATCATGCTCACAGAGGCTCATTGTCAAGTAAAATATTATACCAAAAGACGGCAGCCTAATTATGTATTTTGTGATTGCAGAAAACAGTTACGCTATTTTTCTTGTTTTTTCTTAAAATTTTAAGCCTTTTAAATCGTTTTTAACGCACTTTTTATATTGCTTAATAGTTTTTGTCTATTCCTATTTTTCTTTTCATCTTCATTACTTGTTTGTCCCATATCTCTGTTAGATTTCTTTTTCATTATAGCAAATTCTTTTTATAGCATTTAAGCGTTCCTTTTCAGGTCAGGCTTTCCACCATAACGGATTTTATAATATTTTTTAGAAGAAACCACTCTAAAAAATAATAAAAAATCACGTTCCTGCTTCAATCCTTAACGCAAAACTGTACTTTTTTTAAGGAAAAAAGATACCAATAAGCCTTTTTTTAAATTATGGGACTTTGCCCCATGCCCCACACTCGCCGTTTGGCAGAGGTTTTGCTGTAGAAAAAATACCTATTATTTATATAAAAGGAAAATATATAATTTTATACCTTTATATAACATTGGAAATACTATTTTCTATATGCTAACATTAAATGA